>CAZQUT010000017.1:0-7782 GCA_964596555.1 uncultured Thermotogae bacterium | reverse complement strand
GAGCGTGGAGGTGATTGCGGGGTCGTTGATCCACCGCATACATTGATCGAGATCATCCTTGTCGAGCGGCCGTAGATAGATCCGTTCGCCAATCAGGAATGGGTTCTGCATGACGCCTCCTTTCCCAGTGGAAAGAGAGTATACACAGGGAAATCACGGATGCCATTAACGTTGATAGAGAAGCGGAATCACGAATGAGCACGAATCACGCGAATGTCACGAATCTGGAAAACCTGGAAGCCTACGAACCAGCAGGGCTGCAACCCGCTTCGTGCATTTGTGTTATTTGTCACATTTGTGCCATTCGTGATTACGCTGTTGCTAACACTTCGAACAAGAAACGGGCCCCGCTGCTGTAGCCGGGCCCGTTCTTGCTGCAGGATCTTGCGGTTTCTTACATGAAGATCGGGTAGATCGGGAAGAGCGAAGCGAATACCAAGGCAATTACGCTCATCAGCTTGATCAAGATGTCGAGTGACGGGCCAACCGTATCCTTTAGCGGATCCCCGACTGTGTCACCGGTGACTGAAGCGACATGCGCTTCGGAGTTCTTGCCGCCGAAGTGTCCTTCCTCGATGTACTTCTTGGCGTTATCCATCGCCCCACCCGAGTTACCGCAGAATATGGCGAGCTGAATCGCTGAGAGGAGTCCACCGATTAAGAACCCGCCGAGGGCGTAGCGTCCGAAGATTAACCCGAAGGAGATCGGAGTGACGACGGCGATCATCGCCGGGAGGAACATCTTGTGCAGTCCGCCGTGAGCGGTGATGCTGATGCACTTATTGTAATCGGGCATCTCTTCACCGGTTAAGACCTTCGGGTTGTCCTTGAACTGCCGGCGAACCTCCTCGACAAGGATTCCGGCTGTGCGGCTGACCCCACGGATAAGAAGAGCGGAGAAGACGTAGGGAACCATCGCTCCGAGCATCAAGCCGGCAATAACAAAGGCACCAACCTGTATTACGCTTCCTGAGGGAGAAAACTGCGCCGCGATCTGTCCGACGATTGGAAGCTGTGGTTGGACGACTTGCGATGCGCTCCCGATTGCCGACCACATGAAGGCGGCAATCAAGCCGAGGGCGGCAAAGGCGGCCGATCCGATGGCAAATCCCTTTCCAATAGCCGCGGTGGTGTTCCCAATAGAATCGAGTTTATCCGTCTTCTCACGCACTTCAGGAGGAAGCTCGGCCATGGTGGCTATCCCGCCTGCGTTATCGGCGATCGGTCCGTAGGTATCTACAGCGACTGTCATCGCCACGAAAGAGAGCATCCCCATTGCGGTGAAAGCGACCCCGAGAAGTCCGCCTAGCTGGTAAGCCCCGATCGTTGCCGCGGCAATTATGATCACCGGGAATAAGGTGCTAATCATCCCTAAAGCCATTCCCTCGGTGACCGCGATCGCTGGGCCATCCTGATTCATCTTGGCGAGTTCACGCGTCGGCTTGTAATCGGTCGACGTGAAGTACTCGGAGGAGAAGCCGATGGCTATTCCTGCAATTAGGCCGAGAAGGACCTCGCCGAAGATGCTAAAACCAATAGGGGTGAGCCAGCAGAAGAGGAACGTCGTCGCTGCAGTGAGGAGAGCCGCGAGGCGCGTCCCGTTCGTCAGCACCTGTTGCATCCCTTCTTGGCGCTTGCTGAATCGGATGTAGAGGATTGCTAGAAGGCTTGAAAACAGTCCACCGGTAACGATCATCAGAGGGGTAATGAATACCCACCAATAGGTCGTCTCGTTCAGGCCAGCAGTCAACCCGAGTTTTTGGATAAGCCCTTGGATGCTCGCATTGCCCCGTCCGACGTAAATATACAGGACCATGACTATGACGGAGATGACTGCTCCGATGAACGACTCGAGAAGGTCGGCGCCCAATCCGCCAACATCGCCCACGTTGTCGCCAACATTATCAGCGATTGTTGCCGGGTTGCGCGGATCGTCCTCGGGAATGTGCATCTCTACCTTTCCCACCATATCTGCGGCCATATCCGCTGCTTTGGTGTAGATTCCACCACCGACACGGTCGAACAGGGCGACAAGGGAAGCTCCCATCGAGTAGGCACTGACGATCAGCGCCCCACGGATGAAGTTGACTCCCATCGACTTCACGCCGAACAGATAGCGTGTCTCGATGTGCAAGGTGGCCGGATCATACCACTTGTGGAAGATCAGCGAGACAACGACAAGTCCGATAATCGCTAGGCCTGCCACGGAGAGGCCCATGACGGCACCCCCTGAGAAGGCTACATTGAGTGCATCTTTAAACGACTTACGCGCCGCGTGTGTCGTGCGGGCGTTGGCATGGGTCGCTGCATTCATCCCGATGAAGCCGGCGGCCATAGAGAGGATTGACCCGATCCAGAAGGCCACCGCGATCTCCCAGAAAAACAAGATCCATAGGATTGCGCCGATGACGACCATGGTGATCCCCATCACCCGTGCCTCTTCGAGCATGAACGTAAATGCACCGGAGCGGATGTATCCCTGTATCTCCTTCATCCGGTCCGTTCCCTGTGCCTTCCGCACAACCGAACGGTTAAAGAAGAAAGCACTCAACAGCGCCAGTACCGAAATCGCCGCTGGTATAACGATTAGAACAGTCATTTTGCTGCACACACCCCTTTTAAGTTGCGTTTGGCTCTGCCAGCGCTCCTGCCGGAGACTGGCCTCCACAAATCATCAATCTTGCTTGCTGCTTCTTGCTCTCATCTGCGTAAGGCAAAATCGTCTCATTCTACCATGCTCGCAAATCGCCTTCAAGGCATTATTGTACGGGGCAATCCACATGAAGTGGCGTCTGTGTGCGCATTCCCAGCATCCCTAACCCGATCTGCGAGATGGTGGAGCAGAGCGCGCAATAGGCATTGGGCCCTCTCTGAGTTCTCGTGGGTTACATCCAGGGACATCTGTCTTGCCGGCGGACGACAAAACGGTGTCCATGCTGCAACCCGGGTCTCTACCCTTGTCCTGATTGGCTGCTAGCCTTGTCTTGCCAGTCAAGAGAGCAAGAACCGAGTGGTGGAGAATAGAAGAAGGAGGAATATCATGAAGAAAGCGCTCGTGATGACGATACTAGGGATTGTACTCAGCGTGCTTTTCCTATCAGTCGGCTACGCGCAGGAAGCAGTAGCTCAAGATGACCTACTGCAGAAGGAGTTAACGCAGCTGGGGGACGCGTTTGCCGGTGTAAATGATGCTTTTGGTGGCCTGCAGGCGTTCATGAACGAGGTTGTCGGTGAAGTGAAGGGAAACATGACCGGGGTCGCTGACCTGAACGGTCGGTTGGGAGATTTGACGGATGTTGTGCAGGCGATCTCCGTGGAGCTCAAGACTGCGGAAGGAAAGCTGATCGGTCTGCGCGATGACGTCGATGGTCTTTCGTCGACCCAGCAAGAGCTATTGGTACGAGCGACCGCGCTCGAATCGGGTCTATCTGAACTCTCAGCCTCGTGCGACGACTTCCAGAAGGCCATCAGCGCTTCGCTCGATGCCACGAATGCCGATTTGTCTGCGTTGAGTGACAAGTACGATGCCCTTGCGGCAAGTTTCGCGGATTTCAACGCTCAGTTCGCGGCATTCAAGGATAGTGTCACGGCGGAGCTTGCTTCGATCGAGGGCGCGATTGGCACCCTGCAGTCTGACGTGTCTGGGTTGAGTGACAAGTACGATGCCCTTGCCGCGAGCTTTGATGACTTCAACGCTCAGTTTGCCGCATTCAAGGATGGCGTTATGTCAGACATCGCCGCCCTGAAGAAGGGGCAGGCAGGCCTGGAAGGCCGCATGAAGCAGCTGGAAGACGAAGATGTGGGAACCTTCAAGAAGAAGGTCATTGAGCTTGAGCGGTCGATGAGCGCCCTGTCGATCAAGATCGACAACAACCGCGCCAAGCTGGAAGGGTTCGATGGTGCGATCGCCGACCTTGCAAACGGCGTCAGCATGAATCAGGCGGGCATCCTCGCCAATACGAACCTCATTGAGGATCACGATGCGCGCATTGCCGCACTGGAAGGCGGCGCCGGGCTTGCAGAACTAAAGAGCCAGGTAGATGGACTGTACTTCATTTCCATCGTTGCCCTCCTTGCTGGTGTCGGCGCTCTGATTTGGGGATTCATGCAGTAAGAGATGTGATGAGGGGATTGGAACGCAGAATAGGGTGGGGCCCCAAGCCCCTCCTTTTTTTTTGCACTGTCGCGTAACACATGTTATATTTGTAAACTAATTACGAGAGGGGGGGTTGATGAACAGTCTGGGACAACGGTTGCAGCATTTCCGTTTGGAAAGCGGTTGGAGCAAACGGGCGCTTGCGAAAAAACTGGGTGTCTCCATACCATCAATCATCCGTTGGGAAGCGGAGATTGCCGTACCTAATGACTACAACCGCTACAAGATTGAGCAGTTCCTTTCCGCGAGTGCGCATTCGGAATCACGACTCATCCCCGCTCATCGTCCAGGTATCGAACAGCTTGGGCTCTTCTCTGATAAGGGAGGAGAGATTGGACAGGTGCAATGACGAAGATCAATAAGCTAGAGTTGACCGGGTTCAAGTCGTTTCGCAACAAGGTAGTTGTGCCGTTCTTCGACGGCATGACGGCCGTTATCGGCGAGAACGGGGCTGGAAAGTCTAACCTGTTTGATGCACTAAGGTTTGTCATGGGTCGGCGATCCTCGCAGATGCGTGCTGATCGGCTGGAGCACTTGATATTTAACGGGGGGGAGCGACTCTCTCCAGCGAATACGGCGGAGGTGACGCTTTATCTGGACAACACTGAAGGTGATTTCAGCGAATTCTTCGGTGATGAGCGTGTTCCTGAAATAACGCTGGGACGTAGAATCACGCGTAAGTCATCTACGTACACGTTTATGGGAAAGGCGTGCTCACGGGCGATGGTCGATCGTGTGCTTGAGACGGGGCGTATTGACCCGGATGGCCAGCAGCTCATCGCCCAGGGGAGAATCACGGAGATCATTAAGCGCAGTCCGACGAGAAGGCGAGAAATCATCGACGAGGTGAGCGGAATAGCTGCCTACGATGAGAAGCGCAAGAAAGCGATTGGCGAGTTGAAGGACGTGAAGACGAAGCTGAACACGCATCGGGTAATCCTTGCCGAGCGCCACCGTCGTCTGCTTGGCCTGGCCAGAGAGCGCGATGCCGCCCTCGAGTATCAGCGTTTGACGGAGGAACAGGCGCTGCTGGAGGAATCGATTCGCCACCAGCAACGTGAACGGCTCGTTGAGAGGCTAGGGCGTGCCAAGGCAGAGCGCGCGGGAATGGCGCAGCGGATCGAGGCGCTAGAGGCGGAGGTGACCAAGCTTGACCTGGCGGTCGAGAACAAGGAATGGGAACTCGAAGGGATGCGCGAAGATCTGGAGGGCGGAGATCAGATTGCCCTTGTTAAGGAGGTTGAACGCCTCCGCTCCGAGATCCTCAATCGTCAGGGACAGATCGACCTCAAACAACAGCAGGCGAAGAATCTGCAGGAGATGATTGATGAGGTCGCGAAGATTAAGGCCCAAACTCGTGCCCAGCCTGCAATGTTGGGAAGGAATCGTGCTGTGCAAGCCCTCCTCGAGCGGAAGCGTGGCGGTGTGTACGGGACAATTGCCTCTCTCTCCACGCAGCGCGATGGATTTGAGGTTGCCTTTGAGACTGCTGCCGGCGGGCACATGAACGATGTCGTCGTTGATTCTCGGGAGACGGCAATCGAGTGCATAGATTACCTAAAGAAGAATCGCCTTGGCCGGGCGCGCATCCTACCGTTGCGGCGTCTCGTTGCCGGGCGCAAGAGCCTCGCCTCTGCTGACGCACTCAAGCTGTCTGGGGTTATCGATTACGCGATCAATCTCGTTGACTTCGACCCAAAGTATCGCCGTGCGTTCGAGTATATTCTCTCCGATGCGATCATCGTGGAGAACCTCGCGGCGGTGCGCGATGTTGATGGCGTACGCGCGATCACCCTGGACGGTGACTTGCAGAGCAAGGGAGGGGCGCTCACCGGTGGCTGGCGTGCTGGCGCAGGCAAGGACAATCGCCAATCGAGCAAGCCGGCCGATACGACGTTCGACACGGCGAAGAAGCGACAACAGATATCGCGGATCACTCGAGAGATAGCTAAGCTGCGCGAGGGGATTGAGTCTCTCACTGAGAAGCTCGCCGACAAGGAGAAGGAACTCTCGGAGCAGCAGGAAAAGAAGCAGGAGACAAAGGGAGAGGCGAGCACGCGCAGCGATGAGTTGCATGCGTTGCGGGAGAAGCGACGCGAGGCGTACAGGGACCTGGAGAACCTGCGCCGCAGCATGACGCGCTACGAGCGCCAGGAGGCAGAGGCGCAGGCCGAGCTAGAGACACTAGGAGAAGAGGAACCTGGTTCCTCTGAGTACATCGAGGGCTCGGTCAGTGAGCTGGAGAGACGCATCGAGAGCAACAGGAGACACCTGCGGCGGCTGGAGCCAGTAAACATGCGTGCGATCGACGAATACGCCACCTACGAACGCGAATACACTGAGTTTCGTGATCGTGTCGATGCCTTAGAGGCGGAGAAGCGCGAGATTGAGGCGCTGATTGGACAGATCGAGGAGCGGAAACGGGAGCGGTTCCTGGAGACGCTGGAGACGATCAACTCCCAGTTCAGCCACACATTTACCAAGTTGTTTGATGGTGGAGCGGCGTCGCTTGAACTGGAGGAGGAAGGGAACATCTCCTCAGGTCTGCTGATCAAGGCTAATCCGCCGGACAAGGAGCCGCACGTGATTGACTCCCTCTCCGGTGGGGAGCAGACGTTGGTGGCTACGGCGTTCATCTTCGCGTTGCAGGAGTACCAGCGGGCACCGTTCTTCGTCCTCGATGAGATAGATGCTGCCCTCGATAGGATGAACATCACCCGATTGGGGCGGATGCTCCGAGAGTATGCCAACAAGATTCAGGTGATCGTTGTCTCACACAATGAGGAAACAGTTCGTCACGCTGACCGGGCCTATGGGGTGACAATCAAGAATGGCGCGTCGCAGATACTCGCCTTGAACTTGAACTAGAGGAGCTATGAATCGGATGGACCGACTTACGATTGCCGAGATCCCCATCACCGATCTACTGGAAGAGACGTGGGAAGGGATCCTGCAACGGCTGACCGTGGGCATGGACCCATGGGATATCGACATTGTCGAGCTGGCACACCGCTACCGCGACTACGTAGACGCGCTGCGCGAGATCCACTTCGAGATATCGGGGCGGATGGTCCTCACCTGCTCCATCCTCCTGCGCATGCAGTCTGATGAGCTCCTCGCTTCCGCGCGGCCTACAGACAGGAACGGGCTTATCGATGAGTTGGAAGAAGCGATCGAAGAGGAGGCCTCCGAGTGGGAGGCTCCTGAGGAACCAGATGAATTCTCGCTTCCCCTGTTCCGGCGTCCTCGCCGCCAGGTAACGATTTTCGACCTTGGACGGGCACTTGCCGCCGCGATGAAGGTCAGCTTCCGACGTGGCAAGCGGCATGACGAGCGTGGTGTCGAAGAAGAGGAAGATGATTTGTTCGATGACTTTGAGCTGGGGGGGCAGGACTTTGGGCAGAGGCTTCATTCTCTATTCACAAAGATCAAGGACCTCCTAACAGGCCACCGCGTGATCAGCTTCTTCCGCCTCCTCGATCGCGGGGACAAGGATGAGCGTATCAGCTATTTCTTCGAAGTCCTTCACCTTGCGGCGCAGGGGGAGATAACCTGTCAACAGGAGGAATTCCTGGGAGATATCACCATTATGCTGCCACAGGAGGCAGAGTGAGGGATGAATTGAG
>CAZQUT010000016.1:0-13924 GCA_964596555.1 uncultured Thermotogae bacterium | reverse complement strand
ACGTTACACATCAACGTTGCACACAAGGTGCAACGCTACGGACAAGCATCCTTTCCACAGAAACGCAAGGAACACGCACGGCAAAAGAAAACGGGGCTTCGCGCCCCGACACTAAATAAGATACGATATTCCTCTGTGAACTGTCAAGGGGTGAGTGCAAAACCGCGACACAACCACAACTTACGCGTGCGGGGAAGCCCTACTTAGGGTGCCTTAGAGCCTTCCTCGCACTAGCGATCACCTTGTTCATCATCTCTTCCAGATCGACGTCCTTGCAGCTGCAGCCGGCAGCTCGCACATGCCCACCGCCGCCGAACTCCAGGGCTATCACGCTCACGTCGGCGTAGTTCTTCGATCTGAAGGAGATGTGCACGTCTCCTTCCGGCCACTCTATGAATAGGATCGCAATCTCCACGCTGTTCATCGATCTAATCTCTCCCACCAGGCCGCCCGCATCATCTTCGTTACAGCCGGTGTGTCTCAACATCTCCGTGGAGACGTACGACCACGCCAGCTTCCCGTCCTCTTCAATCCGCAGCTTGTCGAACATCTCAGATAACAGCTTGACTTCGTTCATCGTCCTGTGTTCGAGGACCGCTGAAGATATGCGTTGAATGCTGGCCCCAGCTTTCACGAGCTCCGCCGCGTAAGAGAAGGTCTTGTAATCGGTGTTGGAGTACTTAAAGAAGCCGGTGTCGGTAGCGATTCCCAACAAGTTGATCTCCGCCAGTTGCGCATCGTACTCCACAAGTTGCTTACCGATCTCGTAGATGATCACCGCGGCGGCGGCGTATGCGGAGTCGTAGAAGTCGATCTCACCGAATCCGACGTTTGTCTGATGATGGTCGATAGTGATATCCGGCTGTTCCCCCTTGAGCAATTGCACGGCATCACCAATCCGCGATAGCTCAGACGAATCAACGGTGACCGCGGTGTCAAACTCATAATTCCTGAGATCGTCGACATCCTTGATCATTGAGACGTCGGCTAGATCTTTATAGAACCAGGGAATTTCCCCTGCAATGCATCCCTCCGCAACCTTGCCCAGCTTGCGCAATATGAGCACCAGAGTGACAACGGAACTGATGGCATCTCCGTCCGGTTTGATGTGCCCGATCACGAGCACGCGTTGCGCCTTTCTCAACCTCTCAATAACCGCATCCAGACTCTTCTTCATATCAAACGCTCACTCCCTTCTTATCTCTCAATGTTCCTGTTTACAGATCGACTTCCCGGGGATCATTGGTAGATCGCACGATGCGCCACTCTTCCTTCTCCACATCAAAATCGGAGATCTTGTCGATGGGAAGCTTGAGGAACCTCCCCTTGCCTTCCACAGCAACCGTACCATCTGAAAGCAAGATCTCTCCGCTACCCACAAAGGCCCTTTTGTTCTCGCCTGTGACACGCCCCAGAACTCGCAGCTCTGCATCAAGGGGAATGGGCTTACGAAAGCGAGTGTGAAACTCTAGAGTAACTCCCCACATGTCTTCCCCGTACTTGATCATCCCCGCCCGCCCGATCGTCTCGTCGAGAATGGCGCTAGCAATTCCACCGTGCATCCTTCCGGGATAGCTTTGGTGTTCCTCTCGAGGATGGAAGATGGCGAGCACATCGCCGTTCTCCAACTCGTAGAAGAACGCCTTCAATCCAAGCAAGTTTTTCATGCCACAGACAAGGCACATCCTGCTATTTGGTTGCTTGCGTATGACGCGCTGGCTCATGGCCGACCTCCAGAACTGCAGCTGGATTATACGGCAAAACCACAGAGCGAGCAGATGAGAGAACACTGGAACAAGCAAGCTTGGCAAAACAAAATCGGGACTCATCGCCCCGACACTTAGCAAGATACGATATCGCAGTAGGTAGTGTCAAGGGGGTAAGAGATCGTCGCTGAAACGACGAAGGGAAAGCCGCATTGATACACGCAAATCCGTCCTGCAAGTTGCTCGATCAGTGGCTCAGCACTCGCTCGTAGATGGCCTCGTACTGCGGGACAATACGCTGGTAGTTGAAACTATCCACAACGCGCCGCTCCGTCAGCGCCTGAGCAAACTCCTCGGGAGAATGACTGAACAGTGAGACGGCACTTGCCGCACCGGCAACGTAATCGAGATAGAGTTTGTTCTCCGGATAGACAATCGAAAGATCAACGCGTTCGATCACGCTCTTACCCCTTCTTATTGGTTTTCACTCTTGGCGTCCCCGTGCGTCCAAGCCTTCCCCCTCCCCAAACTTGCTGCAGGTGCTCCTGCGAGAGTTTGGGGGTGACGAGGCTCACTACGACGAGCGAGATCAGCCCCATGGTCGTGCCGGGGAGGAACCCGTGCAGGCCAAACGGCGAACCTAGCGCCATCCAGACGAGTGCGACCGTCAACCCGCTCGTCATCGAGGCGATGATCCCCCAGCGCGTCGCTCCTTTCCAGTAGATTCCCGCAAGGATCGGCCACAGACAGGTGGAGGCGATCGCCGCCCAAGAGAAGGCTGTGAGGACCATAATCAACGCCGGCGGACGCAGCGCGATCGCAAGCGAGATCAGGCCAATTGCGGCGCTAGCGATCCGGCTGTATCGGAAGGCTTGTCTCTCCGAGAGCTCTTTCCCTAACCCTTTCTGCAGGAAGTCGCGGACGATGGCGCTTGACGTGATTATCAGAACGGAAGCAAAGGTGGACATCCCCGCGGAGATTACCCCCGCCAGGAAGACCGCACCGCCCCAGGGAGAGAGGATAGCCCTTGTTAATGTGGGAATCGCAAGATCGGGATTGGTGAGGCCGGGGTGGAGAACCCTTGTAATCGCCCCGACAAGATAGGGAAGGAGCGCCATGCTCCCCCCAATCGTGGCGACCACTGTTCCGATTCTCAGCACATCGACACTCTTGATCGAGTAGAAGCGAACCAGCAGTTGCGGCATCCCCCACACGCCAAAGCTGACGATGAGCCCATAGGAGATGAGCCCGGCCCACCCCCAGACCCCGGGTGTCTCGACCAGCCCCCGGTCGATCGCCGCGAGCGAGAGGTTGGCCGCGGCCAGTCCTCCGACGGCCTTGAGCGCCGCCACGGTGAGGAGGATCAATCCCGCTCCCATCACCCAAGCCTGAAAGAAGCCCGTCCAGACCACGGCAAGGTACCCGCCCAGCGAGACATAGGCGATGATGATCGCCCCAGAGAGGAGAACGCCGTAGATGTAGGGCATCCCCATCAACACCTCGAAAATGTGCCCCATCCCCTTAAGAATACTCACGTTGTAGACAACGAGGAAGACGGCGATGACGACAGCGGCAAGGATTCGCGCTTCCTTAGCGGAGAACCGTTCGGCGAGGAACCCGGGAACGGTCATCGTCTTGAGCCGTGTGGTGAACTCCCGCAGGCGTCTTCCAAGGACGATCCAGGCGAGGGTGCAGCCGAACAGGACATTCGCTGCACCGATCCACAGGGTTGCCATCCCGTACTTATAACCGAATCCGCCGCCACCGATGATGACGACCGAGGAGAAATAGGCCGCGACGTAGGAGAGCGCGGTGACCCAAGGACCGACGTTGCGCCCACCGATGTAGAAATCCTCCACGTTGCGCATCTTGCGTGAAGTGAGGAGGCCAACAATGATTAGGAGCCCCATATAGAGGACCAGGACGAGGGAGTAGATCGCCTTCTCGCTCATCGCTCATCCCCTCCCGATTTGAAGAAGAAGATGGCCCATACGATGGACGTCAACACGCTCGCTGCGATAACGATCCACGCAAAGAAGGTCAGCCACGGAGTATTGAACGGTCCCATTTTGAGTCTTGCTCCTTTCGACTTTTCTTGGACGCCCTCAACATTGTGGCCACACAGCTATCAGTGAATCCATTCCGAGAAGGAGTATACCACGACTCAGTGTGACCGCAATTCCCTTGGCTGGCTAGTGACATGGACATCCGCGGGGTCGCTCTCTTGCGCATAATTGTAGAAGAGTTCTGCAAGCGCCGGATAGAAGCTCTCTTCGCGGGCGTCGCCTTGCTGAAGGGCCGCAGTAAATGAGCGAAGATAATCTTTGAACGATCTTAAGTTCAGATTAGCCACTCTCCTTGCCCATCAATTCACCCCATTTATACCATAGTGATAGAGAAAAGGGAAATATCGTAACCGTGAACAATTTGGGGTCGGCTATTGTATTTTACAGGTGACGGGCATGCCGTTGTTCTCGTTGACGTGCGCAACCTTGACGACGCAGAAGCGGCTCTAATTGACACCACGGATGCCGTCATCGCCTCGCCTGCTTCCGGCTTCCCAGGGGAATCGCTACACACGGCGATTGCGCATCTGGCTGAAGCGTCTGACACCATAAGCCTCCACATCGACGCCGATATCCTGAGATCGTCCGTTCGTCCCCAGTCATGGCACGGGAGAGCCCAACGGGCTCGATATTGACCAGGCAATTGCCGCTATCGACACCGTGATGGCGACAGGCAAGGTCGTTTCTCTTGCACTGGTCTCCATCTACAACCAAGGCGAGGCAGGAGTCGCGAGTGCAAAATCCGGAATTGACCTACTACACGACAGATTGAAGGCCTGGCAACGCTACGGGACAACGCGAGTCCCGTTGGTCGCAGAAAGCTGTCTAGGCCGCGCTCTGGATTCCACTGAGGTCGAATCCCCTTCTAAAGAGAATTTCTTGCCAAGGCAAACAGTGTAAGCATGGATCGATAGGCCTCTTGCACTGAGCCGGCCACTACACGAACCGTGCGTCCGTCCATTCGTTCGGCATAGGGGTAGATAGCAGCTTGGTCAGCCATGTGGCTCATCAGGAACTTCAATTCAAGAGTCAGCGGCAATTCCGGTATGCATGGCGAAGCGTTCTCAAGTCTCTGCAGAGCCCGGGCAACCCCCTGGCGAATCATTGGTGCTGTCGTTTTGGGATGAAGACAGTTGCATGAGCATCGTCCTAGCGCCTCTTTGACCGAGACCGTCTCAAGCTGATCTCCGATGAAAGACCGCGCAAGATCGCACGTGACGCTGTCGCCTGATAGAAACACGACCGGGACACCAAAAGCGCCCGCGAGAACAGCATTGAATTCCGGTTCACCGACGGGATTGCCGTTCATCTTCAGTTCGTCGACCAGTATTGACCAGAAAGTATGATTCAATGTGGCCTTATCGACACCAAGACGAGCGTGATAACCCACGAACAGCGTGGCATCGCACCCCTCCACGCCCGACATCTGAAGCAGAGGCTTGTTGCTCCCGGAAATCAGGCGTGCTGCCGAATGTAACTCGGACAGCACGATGTTCTTCATCGTGCCATGACCGTCATTGATGAGGATTTCGGTCGCTCCGCCCTCAAGCGCTCCTTCGACAGCTGCGTTCACATCACTCATCAAGAGTGTTTGCGCTCCGGAATAGAGAGGGTGGGTACAGTCGACTTCTGCAGGCGTAGTGATGCCTGTGATTCCTTCCATGTCAACGGAGATAAAGACTTTCATTGAGGCCTCCTACTCATTTGTTTTTCGTGTTGATGATGCCTGGTCAGCATCGCGGTCTGGCATTTCGCATCCCTGCGACAACAGCGCCTGATGGGCAACGTCAAGCAACGGCGAGTAGCCAGGGCCCGTGTCCTCGATCCAACGAGCTTCTTTCTCGATGATCGCTTTGGTACGCACAATGACTCTCTCGAAGTCAGCGGGAGGGATGACTACAACACCCTCTTTATCTCCGACAACAATGTCGCCGGGAAGAACAACGACATCCCCGCAACTGACGGGGCCGTTTACCTGTCCAGCTGGCACACCTCGGAGGGGTGCCAGCGGCGTCACCCCGCGTGCGTAAACAGGAAGGCCCACGTCCCGCAGCTGGGCTACATCCCGAATCATGCCGTTGGTCACGAATCCCACCACTCCCTGTCGACGTGCGACCTCTGCAATGACCCCTCCCAGTAGGGCATTGTTGGATTCCGCTTGGCACGAAATGACGAGAACATCCCCAGGTTCGGCAAGCTCAATCGCCTTGAGAAGCATGGTGTTATCGCCAGCCCGAACGAGCACCGTCGTTGCCGGGCCGATCAACGGTTTGGCAGGCGAATTCACCAGACGAATCGAAGCATTCATCGTGAGTAGTTTTCCCATCGCATCTGAGATGTTGGCTGCGGTCAGCGTGGCGAGGTCCGTGAAATCTTCTGGGTCTCGCGGAACTCGCGGGATGGCACGGAGCCCGAGCCTAGGGTCATTCTATTCTGATGTAGTCATAGGTCTCCTAGTGAGTTCAGTTCGCATTATGTCTTGGGGTCAAGAGCATCCCGAAGCCCGTCTCCTAGCAGGTTGAAACCCAGGACTGTGATCATGATGACCAATCCCGGGATAATTGCCAGCCATGGCGCCGAGAACAAGTACTGCCGTCCACGCGACAGCATGACTCCCCAATCCGCTGTCGGTGGTTGAATGCCAATCCCGAGAAAGCTCAAGCCGGCGATGCCCAGAATTGCCCCCGCCAGAGCCAAGGATGCATAAACAACGAATGGCCCCATACAACCCGGGAGTAAATGGTGCGTAAGAATCCGCCGGTCGCTCACACCAATGGCGCGAGCGGCCTCAATGAAGGTCATTTGTTTCAAACTCAAGGTCTTACCGCGGATCAACCGCACAAAGCGAGGGAACCGAGTGATCGCCATCACAAGGATGATGTTGGTCGTACTTGGCCCCAGAAAGGCGACCAGCGCAATCGCCAGCAGAAATGCCGGAAACGCCAGCATGGCGTCGAGGATGCGCATGACAATATCATCAATAATCCCTCCCGCATACCCAATGGCGACCCCGACCAGGGCCCCGGAAACTGCGGCCAGAAGGATTGACGTCAGCGAGACAAGGACAACAATTCGAGCCCCGTAAATGATGCGGGAGAGCACGTCTCGTCCCATCTCATCGGTGCCAAACCAGTGTGCTGGTGACGGTGACTTATAGGCCTCACTAAGGACGATCGCATAGGGAGAAGAGGGAGCAATGACCGGTGCCAGCGCAGCAATCAAGAACAGGGCGAGGATGATTCCAGCCCCAACGAGGCCAAGCTTGTTGCGCCGGAACCTGCGCCATCCCTCATTGAGCGGCGTACGGGTTGCAGCATCCCCCGATGTTGTGATCACGATGCCTCCTTCTGATTTGTGGCTTGAGTGCACGCTCATCAGTAGCGCACCTTCGGATCGAGCAACGTATAGCACAGGTCTGCAACAAGATTGATAAGGATGACGAACAAGGCTGTTGCCAACGTAATCCCCTGAACCAGCGGATAATCGCGACGAAGAATTGCTTGAACGAGAAGCCTCCCAATGCCCGGCCACGCAAAGACGGTCTCAGTGAGGAATGCCCCTCCTATCAAGGCGCCCATCTGAAGCGCAATGTTCGTGACCAGCGGGTTCAGCGCGTTTCTCAATGCGTGCCTGTAGACCACAACGCCCTCCCGAATCCCTTTGGCTCGTGCTGTGCGGATGTAATCTTCCGACAGGATCTCAAGCATGCTCGATCGAAGAAGGCGGGTCGAGCTGGCAAGCAACCCTGCACTGAGTGCAATCCCCGGCAGGATCGTGTGGCAGAACCCGTCGAGCGTATACCAACTATCTCCGATGCCAGAAATGGGCAACCAGCACAGTTGAAAACCGAACACATACACGAAGAGAATCCCGAGCCAGAAGACGGGAACGGACATCCCCGCCAATGCGATGAGCATCGACAGATAATCCCAAATTGAATTTCGCTTCACAGCTGCCGTTACTCCAAGAGGAATAGCAACTGATAAGGCAAAAATCACCGCGAATCCCGCTAGCCTCAGGGTGTTCGGGAGGCGCATCATGAATAGTTTCGTGACGGGCATCTTGTGATAGATCGACATGCCAAAATCCCCGTGGGCCAGTCGCGCTAGGTAGCGACCGAATTGAACAAGCAAAGGCTGGTCGATTCCGAGTTGCTCGGACAGCGCCGCTATCTCTTCCTGTGATGCCTCAACTCCGAGCATTACCTGCGCAGGGTTCCCCGGGATTAAGTAGATCAGAAGGAAGACGCTCGTAATCACGAGCAAAACGGTCGGTATGACATATAATATTCGCTTAGCGGAGTATTTTATCATTGAATTTCTGGGGGCGGAGGTCGGTTTCCCGCTGTGCTGTGTACTACGCCGACCCCCGCCCCCATTTCAGTCCTGCTCTAGTTACCGTCAACCCAGACGTTTGCGGTTTCCGTGCACAACATCCAGATCTGTGACGGCAGAGCAACGAGACCATGGACCTTCGTTGAGTGAGCCATGGTTACTGAGAGATGGAAGGCAGGGATATGGTAGGCGTTCTCGGTAATTGCCCACCGCTGGATCTCTTTGTAGAGTTCCTCCCGCTGGCTTTGGTCTGGCGTTGTTCTTGCCTCGAGGAGGAGCTGATTGATTTCAGGCTGCTCAGACAAACCAAGGATCAAAGAGCCATGTGTCGACCCATCCTCACCTGAAGAGAACAGCCAACTGAAGACAGCATCCGGATCAGGGATCTTGGGCGTTGTCCCAAGCATGTACATGCAGGGTTCCTCGGTCTTGATCACCGCGTCAAGATAGGCCGCCCACTCACTGATTTTCAATACAGCATTCACGCCGATGCTCTGAAGTTCGCTCACGATGATCTCTCCGATCAGTTCGCGCACTGCATCCTGATTGACGTGGAACACTACCTCAGTTTCGCTGGTCATGACACCTTCAGCAATCAGCTCAGCGAAGAGCTGCTTGGCGAGCTCCTTATCTTGCTGGATCGCGTTCGCCTTCATGAAGTCAAGGTCACGGGGCCACAATCCTGGCGGAACGACTCCATAAGCGCGTGACCCCGTCCCATTGAGCAAGACATTGGCGATAATGCCGTCCATGTCGATAGCAGAGTTGACCATCTGGCGGAACTTTACGTTGGTGTATGGAGAAGCGTACTGCCGGAATCCAATCCAGTAGTAGTTCATTCCTTCGACTTGTTGAACAACGATGTCTGGATTGGCCTGAAGAATCGGCACCATGTCTCCGGCAACCAGTTCGATAACGTTAACCTCATCAGTCATAAGACTCATGATGGCAACGGTATTCTCTGGAATTGGGCGGAAGATAACGGTCTCAAGATAGGGACGCTTCATCCAGTAGTCCTCGTTTCGAACGAGGGTGACATGGTCATCTGGAACCCACTCAACAAACTTGAATGGCCCAGATCCAATCGGATTGCGAGTGAACTCTGCGCCTGCTGCTTCTGCCGCTGCCTTGCTAACAATTCCTTGTCCCGTGGCACCAAGAAACGGCGCGTACGGGAATGACAGCTCGAATTGGACGGTCAGCGCATCGAGAACCGTAATCGTGTTAATCATGACAATCTGCGATCGCTTCTGCGAGGCCAGCTCTGGCTTGTTGAGAATTCGATCGAAGGTGTAAGCGACATCTTCAGCCGTCAGATCAGTCCCATCATGGAAATGGACACCAGATCGGAGGTGGAAAGTCCAAATTGTCGAGTCTTCGTTGACATCCCACGACTCAGCTATGCTAGGGATGATATTGAAGTCTTTGTCGAACGCTATAAGGCAGTCAAAAATCTGCTCGTAGATCATTGTGGAGGCATTGTCGTTCGTAGTTCCTGGATCCAATCCACTGGCATCTTTCGCTGTAGCAATTACTAGTGTCCCGCCGTAGTGACCTTCCTCTTGCGCGAAACAAAATGTCCCCACCAGAATCATCGCAAGCAATGCGATTGTCGGTAAAACCGAATAACGCCTTCTTAACATCTGAACACTCTCCTTGTTAGGTGATTGAGATACTGGCCGATTGTCTTATCAACCGTCACTCTTTTGACTGGATTGCTCCACCTCCTCTACTTCTCTGAAGCCGATCTAGTGGGAGCTTCTTGAGGTAATTGATGATGGAGATCGTCTTCTCAAGCACATGAGCGAATAATTGTTCGCCAATTTCCGGCGAGGCAATCGTTGCGTCGCCGAGAACGCCGTTGCTGGTGATCTCGTCCATGTTCAAGAACAGCCTGAATGGGACTTCCGTCTCGTCAAGAATGGCTGCTCCGGGATTCAGCAAACGGATCCCCTCCCACGACGATCTCTTCTGCTCCTCCACGAGATCCATCCGCATTCTATCTTCGTAGAGCGACAGCCCGAGTGACGTGAATGGGTCGCCGCCATGTCCGATGGCTGGTGTTTCGGTCCCGTAGATTCGCTTGCACACAACAGGTGTGAACCATGTCCAGGGCTCCGCAACCGCAATCCGGACCCCTTTCTCTCGGAGAAGATCACGGGCCACATGTTCAATCGTGAGCATGTTTCCCTTGTGCCCGCAAAGAACAAGGAATCGTTGTGCTCCCATGGCAATCAGCGATTCAAAGATATCCGTTAGCACTGCGCCGAGCGTTTCGTGCTTCAGGCTGATGCATCCGGGGAAGGGGCGGAAGTACTCGGAGTATCCGAACGGGAGGGGGGGGATAGTGATCGCAGTAGTTTTCTCAGCAGCCTGCTCAGCGACATGTTCGATGTATCTGAAGTCGCCCACTGGCGTCTGTGGGCCATGCTGCTCAACTGACCCCACCGGAACGAGGACCACTGGATCGGACTGCAGGCGCTCACGGATCTCCACCCAAGTCATCGCTTCAATCTTAGTCTTACGTTCTTCTGAATTGGTCAATTTACCTCCTAGGTTATAATGGACGAGTGATATTTCCACGTCCCGCTCGGAACCCAGCACTCGGAGAAGCTGACAGGGCGCTTTGCCCTGTCAAGTGCACGACGCTCAATGTGTAGCGCTGGAATCCCTGACGAGACTTCCAAAAACGCAGCTTGTTCCTTCTTCAAGGCAATCGGTTCCAGCATTTCTTCCGCACTATCCAGGATGACTCCATATTCCTTCAGAAAATTAAAGAGCACGTCGGCTTTCTGAGGGTCTGAGAAATCCGAAACGGGGATCTTGGTCAAGTACCAACTCTCCAGTAGCATGACAGGCAGTTTCTCGTGACGACGCAGACGGAGCGTTCGAGTGAGAGGCTCATCGTCGGGGGTTCCAAAGAACGCAGCAATATGAGCGGCAGGCAACGAGACGCTCACTTCGAGGATCTCAATCGAAATGTGATCCCATTCCGTGCGGAAATACGAGGCAAAACCTGAAGCTTTGGTCCATGCATTATCGGGAGGCTGTTTCTTGACGAAACTACCCATCCCGCGTTGGCGAAGGATCAATCCTTCAGTCTGGAGACGCACCAAAGCATGTCGAACCGGTGCCTTGCTGACGTTAAACAGCTTCTCCAGCTTGGCTTCAGTCGGGATCGCATCTCCAGCCGCATATTTGCCGTCAATAATGCCAGTCAGCAGATAGTGGTAGATACGATCCTGAAGACTCGCCCAAGCCGATGTAAGCAGTATTTCCCCTTCAACTTGGGCAGATTGGAGGGCCATTCGGACTTGGGGATCTACCTCAGGCAATCTCCACCCCCATGCCTCCTCTCGGGTCAGTTCCCGATTGAAGTTGCCCATCGGGCAACCGAAAGATTCCCTCAGCACGGGCCATATATGTGCTGCAGTTGACCAAGTTCCCCATGGCTTCCAGGTCATCACCAATCCGACTGGCTAGATCAGGCTCTACATGGATGATGGGGTTCTCCTCCGAATGACACCGCGACTCAGTCACTGCAGTCTGAATATCCCTCCCGAATTTCAGGACATTCAGTATGCTTTGGAATTGGGAGGTAATGATCCGGCTCCCACCTGGGGCACCCAGTGCCAAGAAGGGATCCCCCTTCTCAAACAGCAAACTCGGACAGAGTCCTCCAAGACGTGCGCCAGGAGCGATCGAATCGTTGCTCCCGGAAATCGGATTCAGATGGCCGAGGAAGTTGTTGTAGAAGAAACCCAATTGTTCCGACAGGACACCCGATCCAGCTTTGGATCCAATCGAATGGGTCAGTGAAACGATGTTGCCGTGTTCATCCCAAGTTGTTACGTGGGTCGTGCCGTCTGTCGTATTGGGATGGCCATTGTGTAACGAAGACCTCTTGTCATTGACTTCAGCGAGCAGCTCCGCCGTCCGTTCTTCTGATATGTATCGATTGATCGATCGATTGGCACCGTCCGGGAGGACCTTCAAATCCTGTTGATCGTAGAAGACGGCTCGCATGATCCTCGCAATACAGTCGACATACTGAGCCGAGTTGTGCTGTTCCGAAAGATCGGCGGCTTCAGCGAGGCGAAGCATTTGGGCAAGCTGGACGCCCGCTGAGGGAAGAGGCCCGACTCCAATCATTAGGCCATCGCCCACTGGAACCATGGAGGCATCAGTTACATAACACTTATACTGATCCAGATCGTCGGAATTGAGGAACCCGTCGCTGGCCTGAAACTCTCGTGCGATTGCATCGGCAATCGCTCCAGAATAGAAAGAATTCGCACCTTCAAGAGACAGGGTACGGAGAGTTTGAAAGAGATCCGGCTGGATCAGAGTTGAGCCAAGTTGCCGCTGATTCCCATCTGGGAATAAGAAATTTGCTGCGCCCTTGAAAGCCTCTACCTTTCGCTGCAAAGACGGATACCCAGGCCTTGCTTCGAATTCGCCTGGTTCCTTTGCGAAGAAGCCACCCAGATAGGGCGTCAAGAAACTCCCTTCCTTGGCGAACTGCATGGCTGGCAACAGGAGCTGAGCCCAAGAAACTCTGTGGCTGGAGTAGCGCTCGAACGCCGTTCCAAGCGCTCGAACAAGTCCAGGGATCATTACCGACTGATATCCTAATTGGTTGGCCTCGTCCGAAATTGCGTATCGCCCAATGGTTTCACTCTTGGACAAGAGCCGTTCGGCAAACGTGTCGGGAGGACAGCCTCCCGGCACAGCAACCAGACCGTCCACATCGAACAACTTCCGCTCTGCAGAGGAGTAGACCAGCATTTCGGCTGTTCCTCCCAATCCGCACAACAGCGGATTGATGACACCTTGCGCAAACGCCGTGGCAACAGCAGCATCCACAGCGTTACCCCCCTGCTTGAAAGCGAACGCTCCTGCCTTGGCAGCAGCACGTTCTGGGCAGACGACAATACCCCGAGTCATCGTGTCTCATCTCCTTGGGATTTCTCTGCAAAGGTATCACGCTCCGATTCGATCCATGTGGCTCGTGCAGCCAGGGCCTGATCCACACTATCGGAGAACAGCACAGTGTCCTCCGAAGCAATGCGATCAAGCCAAGATGCCTCTTTGACGTCACGCACATCCAGGGCGCGCACGACGTCTTCGACGAGATCGAGAGGAATAACGACCACACCATCTTCATCAGCGACGATGACATCTCCTGGGAAAATAACCACGTTGCCGACGGCAACAGGAAAATTTACGTCGCCTGGCGGAACATCCTTGCAAGGCGCTAGTGGACGGACACCTCGGGCATAGATCGGGAATCCACTTGCCTCGCATTGCTTCAAATCTCGAACGAATCCGTCTGTCACAAGCGCGGCAATCCCCCGCTTCTTTGCCATGGCACTCATGATGCCGCCCCAAGCCACGCCTGAATCGGTGCAAGTGCCAGCAAGGACAATGACGTCACCTGGCTGCGCATGTGCAATCGCGTAAAGAGCCAGGAGCTGATCTGCTGGTGAAGCTTGTACTGTGTACGCAGGTCCCACGATATGAGGAGCAGGCGAATACAGCGCGTGTATCTCTCCTGGAAGGCATCCTCGACGATAGAGGGCATCAGAGATGGGGGCAGTTGCCGCTCCACTCAGAGGTTTTACTGATTCCCGAGAAGGGCGACAGGGCATCCGACGAATCCGATACTGCGGTACGACACGATCCGAATCTAGAATGGTCATGGTGATAAGCATTATATTATAACATTATGCCTATTGTCAAGGCCAAGAGTTATTTTACGGAATGGAGTGAACCCCTACGACTGGACAAATGAGAGAGGTAATCACTAAATTGTCTG
>CAZQUT010000015.1:0-14243 GCA_964596555.1 uncultured Thermotogae bacterium | reverse complement strand
AGGGCACCGTAGCGATCGAGGAGCGAAAAGAGGTTCCGATCATCGAGCTTCTCCTGTTGAGATACCTGCGATGAGACGATGGCAACCTTCAGCGACTCTCCGTCATCAGCAACGGGCAACAAGGAGACAAGGAACAGCGCCGCAACGGCCCCCACGGCAAGGATGCCGTACCCGAGCCTCCTCCTGCGAATGGCAAGGTAGAGGGCAACGTTCACGAAGGCTATCACTGCAGTGATGCTCCACGGCCCAAGGTATGCTGCGAGCTGAATGAGCGGGAAAAAACGATAGAGCGACTGATAAAGGGACGAGAAACCAAGCGCAAGGGGACCGACGTTCCGCAAGATCTCAAACAGGGCGAACAGGACGGGGACAATTATCAGAAGCGATCGATCGGTGCTCCATCTCCTTCTGATCAGGCCAACGATCATCCCGAACAAGCCAAAGTAAAGTCCAAGGTAGATGAAGAGGAGAAACGCACCGGGAACGACCAGTAAGTCAAAACGAGCGAGGGTGAATAGCCACCTGAGGTTGATAAGAAAGAAGGTAATCCCGGCAAGATACGCAGGGAGAAAGCCACTTCCCTCCTCCAAGGCGAACAGAAGCGGAATCAGCGCTACAAACACTAGTGGGCCAAACGGAAACCCAGGCATGGCAAGCGCCATCACCGCACCGGCTGCAATTCCGAGAAGAGCTTTTTTCTTGCGTGAAATCTGCATATACTTGTAATCATATCGTCACGTGAGGGGAAATCATGCATCCGATTCTGGTACAGCTCGGTCCGATCACTATACGTTACTACGGACTGATGTATGTAATCGCTATCACGCTCGGTCTGTTCATTCTTTCGCGTGAGGCCAAACGTAAGGCCATGATGTGCGGGGCGAGCGGAAAGTTGGTCTCTACCGATGACCTTCTCGATCTGCTATTGTGGATGATCCCAGCGGCGATCATCGGAGCACGCATCTACTACGTCGCCTTCCAATGGGGATACTACGGGAGCCACCCTGCGGATATCGTGAAGATTTGGCAGGGAGGACTGGCGATCCACGGCGGCGTAATTGGTGGAACCCTTGCCGTGTTCCTCTTTGCCCGAAGGAAGCAGATACGCTTCTGGGCACTCACCGACTCCATCTCTCTCAGCCTGATCCTCGGTCAAGCGATCGGCCGTATCGGCAACCTGATGAACGGTGACGCATATGGTATTCCTACCACACTGCCGTGGGGAATTCATTTCCCTGCCAATTCACCAGCGGGGATGGCCTATCCCGGGCAGGCGACACACCCGTCAATGATCTACGAGATGATCCTAAACTTGTTGATCTTTTCGTTGTTGTGGCGGCTGCGAAAACGAGGCTACAAAGACGGGTTCCTCACATCGATGTACTTCATCCTCTACTCGATCGCTCGATCGATCGTCAGCTTCACTAGGGGGGACAGCCTGTGGTTCGGGTCAATTCGTGCCGCGCACGTGATCAGCGCCATACTCATCGCCGGATTCCTCCTGTTTATCATCTCGCGACACTTGTACGAGCGAGCTACGCCCGGAACCCCTCCCCTAGATAGAAGCGACGAGCAAGGGGATCACTAACGATCTCTTCCGGTGTACCCTCAGTGATCATGCGCCCTTCGTTCATCAGGTACGCATAATCTGTGATTGAGAGGGTATCACGCACGTTGTGATCCGTCACCACAAGGCCAATGCCACGCTCGCGTAAGGCAGTCACGTGCTCCTGCAGATCGGCGATGGAGATCGGATCGATCCCGGAGAATGGTTCGTCGAGGAGGATGAACGCTGGATTGGTGGCCAGGCAGCGTGCAATCTCCAAGCGCCGCCTCTCTCCAGCAGAGAGACTCCCCGCACGCCGTGTGCTAAGTTTGTCGAGACCGAACTCGTGCAAGATTTCTTCGCGCAATTCCCTCAGGTGTGCAATCTTTCCTTTGGTCTCCAGCACGAGGTTGAGATTCTCCTCAACGCTGGCACGTGTGAAGACGGACGGCTCCTGTGGAAGGTAACCTATCCCGAGCCGCGCGCGCTTATAGAAAGGAAGGCGCGAGATGTCCGTTCCGTCAAGCAGAATCCGTCCACGATCGGCGGCAATGAACCCGATCATCATGCGAAACGTGGTCGTCTTGCCGGCACCATTCGGCCCCAATAGGCCGATTATCCTTCCCGGCTCGACGGCAAGGCTTATTCCGTCAACGACGCGGCGCTCTGAGTACTCTTTGACAAGATCCTTTGCCTCAAGTGCCATCAGAACCTCCGAAAAAGCCGTTCGTCAGACTGATGTGCACGTCTCCGCTCACTGATATCTCGTTCTTGTTGATGACTAGCTCATCACCGGTGATCGCACCGTGCGCAAGCGTGCCGATCACTCCCCCTGAAAGTGTCGTAACATCGTCCTTAGACGAGTACTCAAGGCAATCAGCGGTGTACGTCTCGTCCCTCGCGTACACGTGCACATTACCCGTTATGCTGATCAAATCGGCATGTGCCTCCGCCTCATCACCATCAACCGTAAGAACGGACGTACCATCAACCGTGGCGTGTACCCCGCCGCTCATGACGGCCCGTCGCTCATCGGTTTGGTAGCGGAACAACGGAGCCGTGAGGGACCCCGATTGCACTTTGATCGTCACGTCTGATGAGCTAATCTCCCGCATCGTTGTGTTCCAGTCGGCGCTCTCGGTGACCAGGTGGATTCCTCCCACCTCGGTGAGGGCGACGTTCCCGGTGAGTTTGGCCTCATCGCCCGAGTAGGAGAGGGTATCGCACGCCGCTTTGACCTCATCCTCGCCCCCGGATACGAAAGAGAGCGAGACACCAGACAGCGTGCTCTCTTCTCCCTTTTTCATGTCTCCTGTCTTTGCGTGCACAGCCCACGTGATCTTTCCCTGTTTATCGTACCCGAAAAGAGATATCCCGCTCGACTGCGACAGCGCAGACGTCCCTTCGGAAACGGGCGAAGATAGCAGCAGCCATATCCCGATTCCTGTCCCAACCAGGATCAAGAGGAGGAAGATCCGTTTGCCAGACATGCTTTCACAAAACCAGTAAAGAGTGGGTGTGGAGAGAGGAAGTGCGAGCGAAACTCCGGGTGGAACTGTACCCCGACGAACCAAGGGTGACCTTCCAGCTCGACGATCTCCGTCAGGCGGCCATCCGGTGATGTCGCCGCCACGTGCATTCCCGCCTCCTCGAAACGCTCTCTGTAGACAGGATTGAACTCATAACGGTGGCGATGACGTTCATGGATGCGCTCTTGTGCATAACAGGCCCTGCTGATTGTGCCCTCTTTTAGCACGGCCTCGTACGCGCCCAGGCGCATCGTCCCTCCCTTGTCGGTGACGCTTGTTTGCTCTCCGAGGATGTCGATCACCGGATCGGGGGTACCCGGATCGAACTCTGAGCTGTTTGCCTGCGTGAGCCCAAGCACGTCACGCGCGTACTCGATCGCCGCACACTGAAGGCCCAGGCAGATCCCGAAGAACGGGATTCCCATCTCGCGCGCGTATTTGACCGCCTCGATCTTCCCCTCGACGCCGCGGTCTCCAAACCCACCCGGTATCAACAGGCCGTCTATTTCACGCAACAACTCCGCTTCGCCCTTGGCGGTTATCTCCTCTGCCGAGATCCACGAGATCTCTACCTGCGTGCCTAGGTGCATCCCCGCGTGCACAAGCGCTTCCTTGATGCTGATGTACGAGTCCGTCAGTTCCACGTACTTACCAACGATGGCTATGCGCACCTTCTTCTGCGGCGCATGGAGAACCGAGACGAGCTCCCTCCACCTGTCAAGGTTCGCCACACGCTCCTTCAATCCCAGCCCTCTGGCAATCAGGCGGTCGACCCCCTGATCGGCAAAGAGCAAGGGAACGTCGTAGATTGTGAACAGGTCAGGATCGTCGATGACGTTCTCCTCCTTTACGTCGCAGAACAGGGCGATCTTTCGCTTTACCGAATCGGAAAGGGAGCGGTCGCAGCGAGCAACGATGGCATCTGGCTGGATGCCGATAGCGCGTAGCTCCTTGACACTGTGTTGCGTTGGCTTCGTCTTGATCTCATCAGTACTAGCCAGGTGTGGAAGGAGAGTAAGGTGAATGAAGAACGTGTCCTGCCGCGGGAGCTCATCCTTCAACTGACGGAGAGCTTCGAGAAACGGCAAGCTCTCGATATCGCCCACGGTTCCGCCCACTTCGACCACGCTGATCTCCGCGTTTCCCTCTTCCATAGCAATGTTGATCAGTCGCTTAATCTCATTGGTTACATGCGGAATCACCTGCACTGTCTGACCGAGAAAGGCACCCGCACGTTCTTGGCGGATGACGTTCCAGTAGACCTTACCCGTGGTGATGTAGTTGGCTGCAGAGAGAGACTCGTCGAGGAAACGCTCGTAGCGACCGATGTCCAGGTCCGTCTCCTTCCCATCGTGTGTTACAAATACCTCGCCATGCTCGTAGGGGTTCATCGTTCCCGCATCGATGTTCACGTAGGGGTCAATCTTTTGCAGGCTGACACGATAACCGCTCAGTTTGAACATGAGGGCTATCGATGCAGCGACGACCCCCTTACCCAGTCCAGAGATGACTCCACCACTTACTACGATGAGCTTGCGCAATGCAGACCTCCTGTTCCAACACTCAAGATCGCTGATACAGCATAAGGAAACCCGAGGTCAGGTGCAAGAAAGTCCTTTCTTTGTGCATGCCCATGTTTCATGCTATAATGCTTCGCTAGGTGCGCCAAATGACTGATGGCGCGACAATCACGAAGTGAGGGAAAGGTATCGTATGTTGAGAGTAGGCTTAGAGGTTGTGTTTTTCCTGAACTGCTTTGCCATGATAGGGTTGATTCTGCTGCAGATGAGCGAACATTCCGGACTGGGTGGTGCATTCGGTTCCGGGATGTCGAGCACTGTATTTGGGCGCGACGAAACAAAAGACCCAAAGCGCACTGCCACTTCTATCCTGGCCGGGGTGTTCATGTTTCTCGGTTTTATTCTGTCGGTCATGTAGATCGTCTGTACGAAGGAGGCAAGGTCGGTGCCGCTAATCGATGTAAGAGGACTCAAGACGTACTTCTACACCGAAGATGGTGTAGTGCGAGCGGTAGACGGTGTTGATTTCACCATCGAACCGGAGAAGACACTTGGTATAGTGGGAGAGAGTGGATGCGGAAAATCAGTGACCGCCCTTTCCATCATGGGCCTCGTCCAGAGTCCCCCGGGGAAGATCGCTGCAGGCGAGATTATCTATTCCCAAAATGGTGAAGAGACTGATCTTACGAAGCTGAACACGAAGGGTCGTAAATATCGATCGATTCGCGGAAACGAGATTGCGATGATCTTCCAGGAGCCGATGACCTCCCTGAATCCGGTGTACACTATCGGGAACCAGATCATGGAAGCGATCATCCTCCACCAACACCTACACAAGCGCGCAGCGAAGCAAAAGGCGATTGAAATGCTTCACTCAGTGGGGATACCTGTACCGGAACAACGGGTCGACGAGTACCCACATCAGCTTTCCGGTGGAATGCGTCAGCGAGCGATGATCGCCATGGCTCTGTCCTGCAACCCTTCCCTGTTGATCGCCGATGAGCCGACTACAGCGCTCGATGTGACGATTCAGGCGCAGGTGCTCGACTTGATGAACGACCTGCGACGTGATTTCAAGGCGTCGATCCAGTTCATCACGCATGATCTTGGGGTAATCGCTGACATGGCTGATGATGTTGTGGTCATGTACCTGGGAAAGATCGTCGAATCAGCTTCGGTACGAGAGATCTTCCACAATGCCAAGCACCCATACACACAAGGGTTGATGAATTCCATTCCATCCCTTACGACGACTAAGAAAGAGCGCCTCATCCCGATCAAGGGTGTGGTGCCTGATCCATTCGATGTTCCTGCCGGTTGTGGGTTTGAGCCGCGGTGTCCGCATGCAATGGATATCTGCAAGAGAGAGGTCCCAACGCTCAAAGAAGAAGCCCCTGGACACCTGGTCTCCTGCTGGCTATACACGTAAAGAGGTGATTGCGCTTGTCTTCTGACAACATTCTACTAGACGTTAAAGGCCTGAAGAAGCACTTCCCGGTGCGTAAAGGGCTGTTGCGGCGTG
Source organism: uncultured Thermotogae bacterium (assembly GCA_964596555.1). Lineage (GTDB taxonomy): Bacteria > Bipolaricaulota > Bipolaricaulia > UBA7950 > UBA9294 > M55B144. The sequence goes on along the minus strand of CAZQUT010000015.1, from coordinate 8,126 downwards.
TCGTGGCGCAGGTTAAGGCAGTCGACGGCATCGATTTGTACATCAAAGAGGGAGAGACTCTCGGTTTGGTTGGTGAAAGCGGTTGTGGAAAGACAACAGCCGGCCGTTCCATCCTTCGCTTGATTGAGCCAACAGCAGGAGAAGTCGTCTTCAAGAGTAAGAAGCTCGGCACAGACGGCGGCTACAAAGAGGTCGATGTCGTCAAGGCATCGCGCAAGACGTTGAAGGCGTTGCGCCGCGATATGCAGATCATTTTCCAGGATCCTTATTCCTCACTCAACCCACGTATGACCGTTGGTTCGATTGTGGGGGAGCCGCTCCTTGTGCACAAGATTGCCAGGGGGCAGGAACGCCAGGAACGTGTGCGAGAGCTCCTTGCCGCGGTCGGCCTGAAGCCAGACCACATGAAGCGCTACCCACATGAATTCTCCGGTGGACAGCGACAGCGCATCGGTGTTGCACGTGCGTTGGCGCTCGACCCACAGTTGATCGTTGCTGACGAGCCAGTGTCCGCACTCGATGTGTCCATCCAGGCCCAGGTGCTCAACCTGATGGAGAGCTTGCAAGAGGAGTTTGGTCTCACGTACCTGTTTGTCGCGCATGACCTCTCCGTGGTCAAGCATATAAGTGACCGTGTGGCGGTCATGTACCTCGGGAAGATCGTCGAGCTTGCAAATACAGAAGAGCTTTTCGGGAATCCAAAGCACCCGTACACCGAGGCACTTATGTCGGCTGTACCTGTTGCTGATCCTGACTACAACGTAGAGCGAATACTCCTTGAGGGAGATGTTCCAAGCCCGGTCAATCCCCCGTCCGGTTGTTACTTCCACCCGCGTTGCCGCTACGCGCAGGAGATCTGCAAGACTGAGGAGCCAATCTATCGCGACCTCGGGAATGAGCATTTCGTCAAGTGTCACCTTGCTGATACGCTGGACCTGCGTCCTGTTGTCGCTGAATGATCCTTCTCCTTGGAACGAGGAACAAAGGGAAGATTAGAGAACTGAAGGAGCTCCTAGCCGATGTCAACGGCTTGGAGCTCCTTTCTGTTGCTGATCACCCGTTTGCAGAGGTCGAGGAAAATGGAGGGACCTTTCACGATAACGCGCTACTGAAGGCGCGAGCAGTCTCCACGCAGACAGGGCTCTCAGTTCTTGCCGACGATGCCGGATTGGAAGTCGCCGCTCTCGGGGGAGACCCAGGCGTGCGATCGGCACGCTATTCAGGAGAACCTGTTGACTATGAACGTAACAACGCCCTTCTCCTTGAACGGATGCGTGGGATCATTGATCGGCGGGCGCGTTTCGTCATCGTTGTCGCCCTGCACCTTGTCGATGGGCGGGAGTACGTGCGTCAGGGAGACCTCTCCGGGCAGATCACCGAGCACCCAGCTGGAAGCGGTGGATTCGGCTACGATCCTCTGTTCATCCCCGATGGGTACACGCGCACCTTGGCCCAGATGACGATGGAGGAAAAGAACCTTATCAGTCATCGCCGACAAGCGATAGAACTAATCAAGGAAGTGCTGGTGGAGATCAGCGGACGATCCTAGGTATCACCGTTGCTTGACGGGAAAACTTTCGCCAATTCTTTCACGGCGCGGCGTTGCGCTGCGGAGAGCTTCTTGGGCACAGCCACATTTACCTTGATGAAGTGATCACCGCGTCCCGATCTGTGTAGATCCGGCATCCCTTTTCCCCGTAAGCGGACGATTGCTCCTGGTTGCGTCCCGGCAGGAATAGAGATAGTTTCATGTCCCCACAGCGTATCCACTCTCACCTTCGTTCCCAAAGCAGCCTCGTGGTAATGTAGGCTGATGGTGGAGTGGATGTCGATTCCTTCGCGTCGGAAACGCGGATCGGGGATAACCTCGATCACAATGTACAGATCCCCCGCCGGACCACTGTTTGGCCCCACGTTCCCCTGGCCCCTGAGGCGCAGACGAGAACCACGGTCGACGCCAGCGGGAACCGTAATCGAGATCTTGCTCTTCTCCTTTACCCGTCCGGTGCCATGACAATGGTGACAGGGATGTTCGATGATCTCTCCAGTCCCTCTACACTCAGGACATACTGTAACGTTGACGAAGCTTCCAAGAAGACTCTGTTGGCGGTACTCGATCTGTCCGCGCCCGTTACAGGTGGAACACTTGCGCTTAGATGTCCCCGGCTCCATTCCGCTACCTTGACAGACATCACAGGTGATGAGTCGGGGGGCGGTGATCTTCATCTTCGTCCCAGTGGCGGCATCTTCCAGAGTAATCCGCAGCTTGTACTCGATGTCCTCTCCGTGTGCAACGCGCCGGGCGTGCGACGCAGAGCGAGCCCCGCCACCCCCCTGGCGAAAGAAGAGATCGAAGATATCCTCCACTCCGCCAAAACCGAACTCGGAGTACGCCTGCCGCGCCCGATTGAAGTCCGTCTGGCCGAAATTAAACCCCTGTGCCGGGCCAGCGTGGCCGTAACGATCGTACTGTGCGCGCTTATCCGGATCGGAAAGGACTTCGTATGACTCGGCAACCCGCTTGAACTTCTCCTCGGCCTGAGCACGTGCGTTCGGGTTCTTGTCCGGGTGCAGTTCCTTTGCCTTGCTACGGTAAGCCCGCTTGATTTCCTCGGGGTTCGCATCACGCGAGATCCCAAGCACCTCGTAATAATCGCGTTTGGCCACGCTTTCCCCTTTTGCGCCTATTGCTTGTTCTCGTACTCCGCGTCAACGTACCCACCATCGTCATCCTTGTCAGAGCCATCAGGGCCCGGTTCTTCGGTGGATGATGCGCTATCGGCACCGGATGCTTCATCGCTGCTTGCGCTTGCTTGCTTGTACGCCTGCTCAGCGAGTTCCTGTGAGCTCTTGGATAGCTCGTCTAGCGCTGTCTTGATCTCGTCGGTTGATGCATTCTGCGACAGCTTCTCGCGCAGCCGGCGGACCTGGTCCTCGATCTGTCCTCTTTTCTCCTGCGGAACCTTCTCTCCTAAATCGGAGAGGCTCTTCTCCACCGCGTAGGCAAGCTGATCTGCCTGATTGCGCACTTCTACTTCTTCTGCGCGCTTCTTGTCCTCTTCAGCGTGCTCCTCAGCCTCGCGACGCATCTTCTCGATCTCGCTGTCATCCAAGCGTGACGACTCCGTGATCGTAATAGATTCCTTCTTCTCCGTTGCTTTGTCCTTTGCGGTGACATTGAGGATTCCGTTGGCATCAATACTGAACGTGACATCAATCTGCGGGACACCGCGCGGGGCGGGCGGGAGACCGGCAAGCTGGAACTTGCCGAGAGACTTATTATCTGAAGCCATCTTGCGTTCCCCCTGCACAACGTGAATCTCCACGCTCTGCTGGTTGTTCTCCGCAGTGGTGAACGTTTTTGTCTTCTCCGTCGGGATCGTCGTATTCCGCTCGATCAGCGGAGTGGCGATTCCACCGAGGGTTTCGATCGACAGCGTGAGCGGCGTGACGTCAAGAAGGACAATATCGTCCACGTCTCCGGCAAGTACTCCACCCTGGATCGCCGCGCCGGCAGCTACGACCTCATCAGGATTGATCTCGCGATTGATCTTTCCGGGAATGCGCTCCGAGATCAGCTCCTGCACCCGTGGGATGCGCGTCGATCCACCGACGAGGACTACCTGATCGATGTCGTCCTTCGTCTTCTTCCCTTCTCGCAGCGTACTATCGACGATTTTAGCTGTTCTCTGCAGCAACACATCGATCATCTGCTCAAACTTGGCGCGCGTCAGCTTCTGCTCCAAGTGCTTCGGGCCGCTCGCATCGGCCGTGATGTAGGGAAGGTTGATCGTGGTCTCCTTGCGACTGGAGAGCTCCATTTTCGCCGCCTCCGCCGCGTCCTTCAAACGCTGCATTGCGCTAGGATCCTTGGAAAGATCGACTCCCGTATCCTTGCGGAATTCGTCCGCGAGCCAATCCATGATCAGCTTATCGAAATCATCCCCCCCAAGCTGCGTGTCCCCATCAGTGGCCACCACCTCGAAGACACCATCTCCGATCTCCAGGATCGAGACATCAAATGTCCCCCCTCCAAGGTCAAAAACGAGGATCGTCTGTTCCTTGGACTTGTTCAGGCCGTAGGCGAGCGATGCGGCGGTCGGTTCGTTGATGATGCGCATCACTTCAAGTCCGGCGATAGCTCCTGCGTCCTTCGTCGCCTGGCGCTGCGTATCGTTGAAGTACGCAGGGACGGTGATTACCGCCTTGTTCACCTTCGTCCCCAGGTAGTCTTCGGCGTCCTTCTTCATCTTCTGCAGGATCATCGCCGAGATCTGTTCCGGGGAGTAGTTTGTCTCCACCCCGTCAATGGTGATCTTTACTTGGTAGTCTGTTCCCATCTCTCGCTTGATCGAGGCGATAGTGTGGTTGGGATTGGTAATCGCTTGCCGCTTTGCCAGCCGCCCGACAAGCCGTTCACCGGAATCGGTAAACGCGACCACAGATGGGGTCGTCCTCTCTCCTTCAGCGTTAGGGATTATTTCCGGTGTGCCCCCTTCAAGCGTGGCAACACATGAATTTGTCGTACCAAGATCTATTCCGATTATTTTTTCTTTCATGATTCTTCCTCCTTATCAGGATCTAATTGTCCCTTACTCACTTTCACCTTGCACGGGCGAAGGACGCGCCCATTCCTCTCGTAACCTCGTTCGAACTCCTCGAGGATCGTGTTCTTCTCCTCCGAGCTCTCCATGCTCAGGAGCGCTTCGTGCTTGTTGGGGTCAAATACCTCTCCCTGAGCGTGAATCGATGTCACTCCCTTCGCCTTAAGAATCTGGTCAAACTGAGCGAAGATCTTCTCCACCCCTCCGACAAAGGGAGCAGCGTCTGTCTCGTCCGAGTAGTTGGTGAACGCGCGCTGCAGGTTATCGTACAACGGGATGAAGTCGAGAACCTCTCGATCAATGATTCGTTCCTCACGTTGGCCCATCTCGCGCAACATGCGCTTCTTGTAGTTCTCAAACTCTGCTTGCAGCCGCTGCAAGCGATCAATATAGGAACGGATTTCTTCGTCCTTTGCCGCCAGCTGCGCACTCAGAGACGCGTCCTGCTCGTCCTGTCCTGACGGCTGCTGCTGTTTCTCTTCGTGCTTAATGTCTTGCTTATTTAAGTCAGTATCTCTATATTTCTTACTCATTATTCGCTCCCATTGATGGACCACGTGGACCAGATGAAACAAGGATCGTCTCCAACCGATTGGCAATGTAGCTAAGCACTGACATCGCCCGTCCGTAGTTCATCCATATCGGTCCGATTACTCCCATCACTCCTCCGTGTGGGCGATAGCCGGATGTAATCACGCTGAACTCCTCCAGACCTGGGCGACGTGCCCCCCCAATGGAGACGACAAGGCCCTCTTTCTCTCTACGCTCTCTATAGATTTCATCAACGAATGCCTCCTCATCCTGCATTGCACGGATCAATCCCGCAAAACGATCCATCGCCTGATCGGGAACCGATCCTTGCAGGTCAGATACGAGGTTAAGCACCCCCTCGAAGTAGAGGCGTTTACCGGAACGCCGTTCGAGCAGACGTCCGAGGACGAGGAGGGCCTGACGTACCGGCCGCTCGTACCATCCCTCCGACTTGTCCTGCAAGGAAAGACGACGCACCGCATCCAGAGATACACCATGCAGTTCCATGTTGATGATCTCCATGATTCTCTCAATCTCGGCTTGAGAAATGTCATCGTCAAGCGCAACGAGGCCATGTTCGACAATGCCGATATCGGAAACGATTACCAACAGGACCGTTCGCGATCCCATTCTAGCGAGGACGACGCGATCAAGATGCGTCTCCTCCGGGCGCGGGGGAATGACAAACCCTCCATATCCGGTGATGTTCCCTAGGAGGAAGGCGGTCTGCCGCATAGTCTCTCCTACCTCAAGGCATTGGACCTCGTACGCCTCTACGATCTCCAGGCGCTCTTTCTTCGTAAGCTCTGAGAGATCGGTGAGCCAATCCACGAAGAACCGATATCCCTTCTTTGTAGGAATGCGACCGGAAGAAGCATACGGTTTCTCGATGTACCCCACCTCTTCTAGGTCATTCATATCGTTGCGCACTGTAGCCGAGCTAACTGAGAGACCGTAATCATCGATGATCATGCGCGATGATACGGGTTCGCGAAGTCGTATATAGCGATCAACGACCTCTTTTAGAATCAGCCTTTGCCTTTCAGGAAGGGTGTTTTCCATTGTTAGCACTCTCTTATACTGTTTGCTAAATGATAACGAACGAGCGTAGGCTTGTCAACGAAGGAGCGATAGCACCCGGAAGCAACGAATGCGAATACTGACAACAGGCGACGTCCTCCCTTCGTTGTCCCGTCGGGGACTAAAATACGTAGATCTCTTGCCCTCCTTGGGATGATCTCAGCGGAATGCCCTTGACAAACGCCCCCTCTGCCCATATGATGGCTCTGTTATGACAGCGATGAAGGACGTAGCAATTTTCTCGGTTGATGTACGCTCTTCGCGCTGGTATTGGTTTAGGATTGGCATTTCCGTGTTCGCCTAACAGTTAGGCGACAACGCAGAAGTGCCAGAGAGGACTACAGGCTACGCCTGTGGTCTTTTATTTTTTTGCCACGGAGGTGAGCATAAAGCAGGAGGTCATAAGTGGAGCATGTGAAAAGCATATCAAGGAGGAGAAAATGAAACGAGTATTATTAGCTGTAATTGTTGGAGTTGTCTTGCTATCCATGTCTGTGCTGGTCGCCAGTGGAACACCGATCAAGATCGGAATCTGTCAGATCGTTGAGCATCCGGCGCTCGATGCGGTGCGCCAGGGGGTCATCGATTCGCTGACTGCCGCCGGTTACGTTGAAGGGACGGACATCACGTACCTGCTTGCCAACGCACAAGGAGATATGGGAACGGCAGTGTCAATAGCCCAGGACTTCAAGTCACAGAATGTTGACCTCGTGGTGGCAATAGCCACACCGACGGCACAGGCCGCTGCACAAGTGTTCAACGGGACAGACACGCCGGTGATCTACGCTGCAGTGACCGATCCGGTCATTGCAGGGCTTGTACTCGACGCGGATGATCCGAGTGAAAACGAGAATGTGACCGGGACCTCGGATCTCATCCCGGTTGCATCTGACATTGCCCTTCTCAAGGAATTGTCCCCACAGATCAAGAAGATCGGCATCGTGTACAACCCAGGCGAGGCGAACTCGGTCGTGCTTACCGACCTTGCCGTAACAGCGGCGGATAACTTAGGGGTGACGATTGTGAGGGCGGTGGCCGATACGAGCGCGAATGTCCAGGTCGCCGCCCAATCGCTCATCGGTCGTGTCGATGCTTTCTATGTGACCACGGACAACACAATCGTCTCTGCGATTGCCTCGGTAATCAGTGCAGCTGAGGAAGGGCGTATTCCGTTCCTAGTAGCTGATCCAACGAGTCTTGGATCCGGCGTTACCCTCGCGACAGGCTTTGACTACTACCAGCACGGGCTCCTTACGGGAACCGTCGTCCAACAGGTAATTAGCGGGAAGAAGCCAAATGAGATTCCCGTGACGTATCAGAGTAAGACACTTGTGGTTCTGGATCTCGATGCAGCCGCGAAGATTGGCCTCACTTTCCCGCAGTCGGTGATCGACAAGGCGAGCAAGATCTTCTACGGCGGCGCTATCTGGGAACAGGCTAAGTAGCCACAACAGGAGGAGCGATGGCTCTTATTCTCATTCACGCAGCCGAACAGGGGCTGTTGTACGGGATCGCGGCGCTTGGGGTGTTCATTACGTACCGCATTCTCAATTTCCCTGATCTGACTGTCGATGGAAGCTTCGTCACCGGGGCGGCCATCGCCTCCTCCCTCCTTGTGTCACATGGATTCGATCCATTCGTGGTCTTGCTAATCGCCTTTGCGGCAGGAGCGCTAGCCGGTGTTATCACCGGCCTTCTCAACACCCAGTTGGGGATTACCGACCTTCTAGCGGGTGTCCTATCGATGATCATGCTCTACTCGATAAACCTGCGCATCATGGGACGACCCAACATCTCCCTTCTGCGCACACATACGATCATCCATGCTGTGAAAGGTGGATTTGGCTCCCTGGGAAACATGTCTATCCTTCTGTTTGTCACTCTGGTCACGCTTAGCGTGATGTTCATCTT
>CAZQUT010000014.1:0-14447 GCA_964596555.1 uncultured Thermotogae bacterium | reverse complement strand
GGCAAGCCACTTTTTTGCCGGAGGAGATTGAGCCTCGTTGCGTTTCAGGTTGAGCCTCACAGCTCAAGATCGTACTGAGCGCCCCAGACGTACTCATCCCCATTATCGAAGACGACCAGAGCCTTGTAGTTCCCACTTGTGACCTCGGAGAGCACGAAGCGGTGTCGCACCGAGCAGCCGGGGTAGATGCGCAGCTGGGAGGATTCGAACCGGCCAACAGTTGCGCCTTGCTCATCGTACAGCTCGGCCCAAGCCCTAGGTCTCACCCACCGCTCACCGGTGTTCTCAATGTCAACCTGCAGCACGAAACCCTCCTCCTCATGAAGAAGCTTGACATCAAGGATGTTGATCTTGCGTTCGCCGGTATCGCCGATATGGGTGACGATCTGGATCCCGTAGCCCATCCTCTGTTGGATACCTACCCCCTCTGCCGGGGTTTCGGCAGGGGGAAGCTGTGGCGTTATGAGGATCATGCTCCAGTATGTGCCTACTAAAGATGGGTCGTCCGGTACCTTGATATTGAATGGTATGGAAACCGTCTCGCCAGGCCCAATTATTGGAGGGGCGTAAAAGCTAATCCACTCTACATTAGAGCGAAGCACGCTTCCGGGCTCGCCATAGATGTTGCTCCCATCGGCAAAGAAGAGATAATCCGATTGAGTGATTTCTACACCTGTGCCGGAGTCGGTAGTGCTACTGATCACGATCTCCCCGGCATAGCTCTGGCCTGGCTCCACCACGAACTCATGTGTCAATTTGCCGCGCACGCTAATCTGTGCCTGGCAAGAAAGGGAGAGAAGAATGTACATAACGACAACGCCAAGGGACATCCACCCTGTCTTACGCGCTGATGGGGCTGCAAAAGCACTCATAGTCTCCCTCCTCTGTTGTGTCAAAAAGCATACATCTCGGCAGCCTAGATATCTACCACCGTGTAATAGATCGTGGCGGTATAGGTATCCGGTGGAACCTGGATCGACATCCCAGATAGCTTAAGCTGCGCCGTGATCCCGGGCACGTCGTCGCTTCCGGTGAAGAACGGTTGATCAGTATCGGTTAGTTCCTGGTAGACGGAGCCATTCGATACGCTACCGCCACTACCATCTCCAGTTCTTCTAACCCATAGGTGAAGATCACTGTGCCAGTTCGTATTGACTTTTCTAACATCCACTCGCCAGCTCCCGCTGGTACTTGAGATGGTTAGCGATACCTGATAAGTCGTGCTTTCATAAGTACTATTTAAGTCGCTCCCGGCACCATTGATCAAGTTGCTCGAATCGATCGTTACGGACCAATTGCCTGTTGACGTAATCTCTATGGATGCCGCACTGCTGCTGATCAAAAAAAGCAGAAACGCGAAAATCAAAGAAACTTGTCTAAATCCTTTACTCGTCATGTTCCCTCGCCAGATAGAGAGGAGTCGGGGAAAGGAATATTCTGTGCATTTCCTCGCCCCGCTCCATCCATCTACTAAGCTGTATCTGTCAAAATATACGTAATGGTTATGGAAGCAGCTGTAGTGCTGGCCATACTTGCTATGGCATTTACAGAGAGCTCCCAGGTGACTTGGGCTCCATCTGTCACGCCGGTTCCGGTAGCACAGCTCGGGATCAGAGTGACAACGTTCGCGGCCGATACGGTAGTTACGCTTGTGGCCGATACGGCAGTCCCCTCTAAGCCACCAACGTCGGGAATCGTGGTTATCTTAAGCAAAGTCCCAGCGGGTAGGCTGCCGGTTGTAATCTGCGCCGTGATCTTCTTTGTAGCCGCGGATATTACTACCACGGTGTATTGAAGATAGGTGGTGTCATCCGAGACGGCTGCCGGAGCATCTCCTCCGGTCGCCGGTTCCACCAGAAGCAGGTTTCCAGCAGTACCAGAGACGTCAAGGACTGCGATCTCGTTATTGCCGACGTTGAACACGGATGTAGCATCGTCAGTAGTTACCGCGGCGACACCAAACGCCAATACCGCGACCATTAATGTTGCTAGTAAAAGCTTTCTCATTCTAATTACCTCCTTTTGGTAACTGGGCGGCCTTCTTAGGTATCGGACCTTCGGTTTGGTTTTTGAAGGCCCTTTTTGCCGCCTTAGTAAGGCCCCTGGTTTTGCGTCCCACCCTTTCAAGCAGGTTGCCTTTGTCACGAAGTTTTTTGCATCTAACCACTTCCCTATCCTTTGGTATTTTCACAGTTTTACGCGGTACAAGGTCGCTCAACTGGCAGGTTAGTACGCACTACATCGTCTGTAACTCCCATTACACACACGGTTTCTTCATCTAGGATTTCCAGAAACACCTTGACCACCAGGGGATCGAACTGGCTCCCCGCATTCCTTCTCAGCTCCCTTATTGCCTCTTCCTTTGACAAGCCCTGGCGATACGGCCTGTCCGATCTCATGGCATCGTAGGCATCGGCGACGACAACGATCCGAGCCTCCAACAGAATCTCATCACCCTTAAGTCCCTTGGGATAGCCCTTGCCATCTACCCGCTCGTGATGCTCCTCCACTATCCGTGCCACCACCCCCAGGCTGTCGATCTTCTCCACTATCTCTTTCCCGATCGTGGGATGTCTACGCATCTCGACCCACTCTGAGGGGGTGAGCCTCCCGGGCTTGCCCAGAATGTCGTCTTCAATCCCCAGCTTCCCTACATCATGGAGCAAGGCCCCATAGCGTAGCTGCTCCAACCTTTCCTGTGGTAGACCAAGCCGCTTGCCGATCGCAAGTGCTATCACCGCCAGTCGCTCACAGTGCTCTTCTGTATGTCCATCCTTTAGCTCCACCATTTTGGCCAGCATGGTGATTGCCTGGATAGCCTCTGTTGCACTTTCCATCAAAGCTCCTTTTCCCATTACTCGTATCCTTCTCCAGGGTTATCAATCACGTTAAAAGTATGCCTGGCGAGAGATAGAAACCTGATTGCTAGGGCCTCAAATATCCGTGAAAGGAGGCTCATATTTTGCTAAAATCTGCTTCAAAGGAAGATTATTAGAACACGAGAACCAAGACCTTACTTTATAAGGGGAGTGCTGCTGCGACAGGCCGCTCAGGGTTGCTTGGGATCCCCTTGGCATTCCCTTCCTGGTCTTCTGAAGACATGGCTTCCCCTCTCAGTATTAACAAGTTCGCTCACCGCGAGGGAAAGTCGTTCGATATTGCGGGCAATGATCTCTAGTACTTCCTGCTGCTCCTGAGAAATCGGGCCGCTTTTACCATCGCGCAAAAGGCTGGCGTAGCCCCGCATGGATGTAAGCGGTGTTATCATCTCATGGGCGAGCTTGGTAATGTGATTGTCTCTTCCGTTCGGTCCAGCTATCTTTGATCACTCCCCGGAGAAATCTCTGCTTCTACCGTACAGAGAAGTATCGGGTAAAGCGGAATATGTCAATGACTTTGAGACACCAGTTGGCTGAAATTTGTGTAGTGTTACATCGCTTGTTGTTGCCTGCGGTGGATTGATCCATACCGCTTCGGGCAATGGCTGTGGCGACGGCTCCTTCCCGACAAACCTCTCGGGATGCTTTTGGTAAGCGCTGAGCAATACCCTCTTTCTAGCAGCGAGTACTTGTTGTGCTTGTCCATAGTGGACCATTTCCGGGGTGAGTAGACTAATCCCTGTATGCCGGTGCTCGTTGTTGTACCAGGCGAAGAACCGTTGACAGAAACTGCGAGCATCCTCGATACACCCAAACCGGTCTGGGAACTCGGACCGATACTTAAGCGTCTTGAACTGCGCCTCCGAGTAGGGATTGTCATCACTGGTGTACGGCCTGCTGTGCGTTTTAGTCACGCCTAGATCAGCCAGCAGCATTGCTACGGGCTTCGACTTCATGGAAGAGCCACGATCAGCGTGCAGCGTTAGCTGCCCTGGTTCGATCCTCTGTTTCTCACACGTCTCCTTGATCAACCGTTCAGCTAGTGTTGCTGACTCACGGGTAGCAACCATCCAGCCAACCACATAGCGGCTAAAGATGTCCAGGATCACATACAGGTAGAAATAGCTCCACTTCACCGGCCCCAACAGTTTGGTGATATCCCATGACCACACCTGGTTCGGTCCTGTCGCTAACAATTCTGGCTTGTTGTAGACAGGATGGCGAAGCTGATTCCTGCGTTCCCTCACCTCCTTGTTCTGTCCCAGTATCCGATACATGGTACGGACGGAGCAGTGGTATATCCCCTCATCCAGCAGGGTGGCGTACACCTCATGCGGCGCCTGATCCACAAAGCGCTCCGAGTGCAAAACGTCAATCACTGCCTGTCTCTCTTCCCCGTTCAATGCACGGGCCGGAGAAGGATGTTTCTTGCTCTCCACAGGCAGAACAGCCTGCCTTACTCGTCGGCGATACACACTGGCACGAGATACCCCCATCGCTGCACAGGCGGCCTTGGTCCCTACCTCAGGCGCCAACCGCTCAACAGCATCCATCAGTTGCCCCCGCTGCTCTCTGGATGTTCTAAGGGAATCTCCAACACCTGCGAGATTTTTTTTGCGCCTCGATGATCAGCTCTGTCTGCTTAAGCCGCTGAGTAAGCCGTTCGTTCTCTTTTCGCAGCCGGTCTACTTCCGAAAGCAGGGGATTACGCTCAGCTACTTTGCGCCCTCTCTTCTTCGGTTTGAGACCATCCAATGCCCCCTCTTCTCGCTGACGACGCCATGTGTTACGATGGGATGAGTACAGCCCTTCGCGCCGTAACAGAGCACCTACGCAACCCGATTCGGTGCAGGCGTAGCCTCCTGCAGGATACGTAACTTGTACTCCGCTGTAAACCGTCTCCGAGTAGGTCTCTCTAATACTTCTGGATCAGAATTCATCATTCCCCGTTGCTGAGGAATACTATCCTTCTTAGTTTCTATCATTACTGCCCCTGTACCTGCATTTGTATTCATAACTCTTGCTCCTTTCCACCCTCTACACTAATTTTACGGTGGTCAGGTGTCTCAGTCATATTGACACAGAGGGAAAGGCGATAGATAGGACCTTGAAGGAAAGTAATAGGAAGCTCATACCGCCCTCAAGACCACCTCAAGAAAGCAAAGCGGGGCTATTATTTCTCCACCCTTTCCCCGCAGCAGGCAACAGCCAGATACTGGATCCCATTGAGCCTGTTGCGTAAACCTTTGCTACTGTTCGGCTTCGATCTCAAACCGTAGTTTCAAGCGTTTTACCGCAGAGGAATTGAGAGATCGGAAGATTGAATGATCGGGAGATTGGGAGGTTCAATCACTCAATCACTCACTCGCTCAATCACTCAACCCTGCTCCCCCTCTCTGCGTGCTCCACGCCTGCCTGTGCCGGTACGGCAGACAGGTTCTCGGCGGTGAAAGCTTCTGTTTCGTAAGGAGAAGAAGTTTGTGCAACAGCTTGCATTGCGTCTTTTATTATCGAGGGGCCCTGCGATTTGGCGCAAGGGGCAAGGCAACAGAGAAGGTGCTCCCTTGACCCAACTTTGATCTCACCTCGATCGTTCCCGCGTGCTCTTCTACGATCGCCTTGGCAATGGCCAACCCCAGCCCAGTCCCTTCCCTGGGTTTTCCTGAAGAGGGGTGATGAACCTGATAAAACTTCTCGAAGATGTGCGGCAGGTCTCGCTCGGGGATGCCTTGACCTTGGTCTGTTACCTCAACCAGCGCCCGATCTTTCGCCCGACGTGCTTTGATGCACACCGTCCCTGAGTCGGAGAACTTGATCGCGTTTGAGACGAGATTGGAGAAGGCCTGGACCAACTGATCTCTGCTGCCGTAAATTAATAAAGAACCCTCAAGGTCTGTCTGAGGTTCCCGTTCTTTTCCCCGTGCCTTGGGTTCAAGAGTCCTCTCGACCTCAGAGAGCAGTTCTTCAAGGAGAAAATAACTCCGGTCTAGGTAACGCTTTCCGGCCTCTAGCTTTTCGAGGTCGAGGAAGGTGTTGACCAAGAATGAGAGCCGCTTGCTATTGCGCGTGATGATATCCAAGGTCTCTTCTTGCTTTGGAGAAACAGGACCGATCTCTCCGTCTCGCAGAAGACCGGCGTAGCCCTGGATGGCCGTGAGCGGTGTTCGTAGTTCATGGGCGACCATTGCTACCATCCTCTTGTTCATCTCGTTCGAGTTTCGTAACTCTTCCTCGGCTTGCTTGCGTTCGATGGCATAGCGGATGGAGCGCGCCAGCAACTTTCTATCGATTTCTCCCTTAAACAGATAGTCTTGCGCTCCTTCCTGAATGGTTTTCCTCGCAAGAGGTTCACTCCCGAGGGTGGTCAGCACTACAATCGGCAGACCAGCTACGTGTTCCTGTAGCTTAAGGAAGGTATCAAACCCGCCGCTGTCCGGCAATATAAGATCCAGGAGGACTACGTCGATCCCCCCTTCTGCAAGTCGTTCTAACCCCGAGGAGAGCCGATCGGAACACTCTAGGGCGAACGTAACATCCTCCGTTTTGGACAGCATCTCCTGCATCAGCCGGACATCGCCAGGGTTATCCTCGATTAACAGGACCCGTATGATTGGGGATTGGGGATTCATCGTTTGTTCCTTTTCGCAGTTTTGATTGAAGAAACAGTCATGGCTACAAGCTGATTCGCTTCATCCAGGAGATCGGCTATACCATCCTTGTCGATCAAAGCGGACTCGACGAGTAATTCCATCTAGTATATAGTTTCGTCAGCCTCTTCTTCCACAATGCCCATCTTGGCAATAAAATCAGCTTGAGATCTTGCCCTACATGCAGGTCTGTAGTTTGCCCCAACCGAGGTTCCGGATTTGAGCAATTGTTTTCCGATCACATCTGCTGTTCGTCTTTTGGGTAACGACTCGACTAAATCAAGCTGAATAATGCGAAGCGCAAACAGCTTTGTCCTCTTCTTCATTTCATCTACATTTATCTTCGAATTGCGGATTTAAGTTCTGCCCCCCATGCTTCTATCTTACTCTTGAATTCCGAAATA
Organism: uncultured Thermotogae bacterium; assembly: GCA_964596555.1. Lineage (GTDB taxonomy): Bacteria > Bipolaricaulota > Bipolaricaulia > UBA7950 > UBA9294 > M55B144. The sequence goes on along the minus strand of CAZQUT010000014.1, from coordinate 7,517 downwards.
AGCAATCCGCATTTGGCACGTTGCGCAATCCGCAATCACCATTCCGCAATTGACTCATTCCGGCGGTAGTTTCACAAGGGTCAGCCAAAAGTCTTCGATTGCCTGCACTACCTTCATGAACTGATCCAGATCAAGCGGCTTGATAACATAGCAATTTGCATAGAGGTTGTAGCTTTTGAAGATGTCTTCTTCTGCTCTGGATGTGGTAAGAATCACCACCGGGATGCGTTTTAAGACCTCATCAGACTTGATCTCTGCGAGGACCTCGTGCCCGTCCTTCTTTGGGAGGTTCAGGTCAAGGAGGATGAGGTCCGGCCGAGACATATCGACGAACTTCCCTTCCTGACGCAAGAATGACATGGCCTCGACACCGTCTCCAACTACTTGCAGGTTGATGCGTACGTTCCCCTCGTTAAGGGCCTCCTGCGTCAGTCGCACATCACCGGGGTTGTCTTCCACAAACAGGATCTCAACAGCCCGATCTTTCCTTTCAGTGGTCATAATTCTTTATCTTCTTTCATCGGCATTATGAAGTAAAACGTTGCTCCCTTTCCAGGTTGCGATTCCACCCAGATGCGCCCGCCGTGACGTTCTACGATCTTCTTGCAGAGGGCAAGGCCGATGCCGGTACCGGGGTACTCCTCCCTGGTGTGTAGGCGCTGAAAGATAACGAAGATACGGTCCGCGTACTCCGGATCGATGCCGATACCACTGTCGCGCACAGAGAAGACCCAACCAGTTTCAATTTCGGAATGCGGAATGCAGATTTTGGAATTTTCAATTCTTTCGGCCGAGACATGCACACGTGGTGGTTCATCGCTGCGGAACTTGATGGCGTTGTTGAGGAGGTTCTGAAATAATTGTTCTAGTTGCAAACTATCCGCCATCACGGTTGGCATGGGATTGTAAGTCACCACCGCATCGCTCTCCTCAACAGCCGCTTGCAGACTCCTGAGAGCCCGATCAAGGACTGCTGCGCTATCGATCGCTTCGAAGTCCTTGCCGTGCGTGGTCACACGCGAATAGGACAACAGGTCGTTAATCAGCTTTTGCATCCGGGTAGCCCCATCCACCGCATACGCGATGAATTCATCGGCATCACTATCGAGCTTCCCTTGGTAACGCCGTGCCAATAGCTGCACGAAGCTTCCCACCATCCGTAAAGGCTCCTGCAAGTCATGTGAGGCGACATAGGCGAACTGCTCCAGTTCGACGTTGGAACGGGCGAGTTCCTGCGCCTGTCTTGCCAGTGCTTCATGTGATCGCTTCAAGTCCGCAGACATCGCATTGAAGGAGGAGGCAAGCTCGCCTAGTTCATCCTTTGTTGTTATTGAGATTTGGTGTCCGATATCTCCTTTGGCAATAGCCTTCGTGCCATTGACCAGGGACTTTACTGGTCGGGTAATGCTTCGGGCTAGGAGAAAGGAGAGAAAGACGCCGACAGCGATGGCCAGGAGCCCTATCTCAACATTGGTGAGGATTATCCTCTTCTTTGCAGCGGCGATTGGCCTCAGGGAGAGCCCCAACCAGAAGGTCCAGGGGGTTCCTTCCCCCTCGATCTTGAGAGGATTGACGATGACCTTGATCTTCTCGCTGGTCTCTGGCAGGAGGTCATCCTTAACTAGGAGTTCCCTGGTGACCACCGCTGAATTGGTGATGGTCTTCCCCCAGATATCGGGGCTGCTGGCAAGATGGACCTGCCCGCTCGGTTCGACTATCCACCAGTAAAGGACGGCTTCATTTTCGCTGATCTTCTTCAGGGTCTCAAAAGGCCACCTTTGGCTAATGTAACCCGCCTCGATCTGGGATGAGACTACTGAAGCCAGGGAGATATTCCTTTGGATCAAGGAGCTTGTGAGGGAAGTCCCCTGCTGCTTTATGGCGATGCCTGTTGTGATCACGATCACCAAAACGATGGTAACGATGGTAAAGAATAGAAACTTGCCAAAGAGGCCTACCCCCTTGCACGACCTCATTGCTCTCTCTTCCAGATCATTCTTCAGCTAAGACAACCATTGAGCTTGCCAGGTTACCGTGCACGTTTCCCACTCCGGGTAAGAAGCCTTGCTCGCCAAAGGTGAAGGTGCCAATGAAAGGTGTTTCGCCCATGATATTCTTGACAAGCAGGGGTATCTTCGGCCGCTCACCCTCGGGGATGGCAAGCATCGTCCCGGCACAGAAGGTGAATATCGCAAAACCGGCCTCCTCAACGGAGATATTGCCACGTGCTCTAGCCTGCATTGGGGTGGTATAGGCTCGGTTTAAGAGCAGCTCCCAATTACCGTAGAAGAGCGAGAGCTCGGTTCCCTCCAGCACGTCAGCGAAGACGGTAAGCGATTTCTCAGGCAGCTCGATCGATAAAGGATGGATTGAAATGTAATAGTTCTCTCCGGTTTCACCGTGAACAATCTTCGCTAGAGGATAGACGGTCGTCCGAGAGAGAACATCCCCTCCGGTTTCCAACACGTCATCGAGCTTTCCCTCGATCCATTCGTTGTATACGACGGCCGCCGGTCGACTGTCTATCTCGTAGATCGTCCGGCCCTCGCTTTTGGTAGCTACCCCTTGGTTAGCTGTCCTCAGGTAGCCCATCTCATAGGACCAACCCAGCTTGAGGTCTGTGTAGATCACGGTCAGGGCAACCCCTGTGCTGTAGACCCGATCGTTTGCGTATTGTTTCCATTCTCCGATGATCTCATTGTCGGCGCTGCTTCCTCCGATCACCGGCACATCTTTGCCAATGATCTCCTCAATTCCTTTGAGCACCTCTTCCTCTTCACTAGGGTTGCCGGTGATCAAGATAATCTGAGGAGGATCTTCCGCGGTCCTTCCGGCATCGGATATCGCCTCAAGAATCGCCTTCTTTCCCTGCTCTCTCGCGGAGACTACCTCTTCAATGCTCACGCCGCTGACGCCAAACTGAATTCTAGGTGATGTCACTCCCAAGATGGCCAATGAGCCGACTTCACCAATGTGAAGGCCGTCGTTAGTCATCACTCCTAGGCAGGAGGTGCCACCATAAATCTTGACTTCATCGCCGAGGAGGTTTGTCATTTCCTCTAGGACCTCTTCACCGTCATAGCCAATCGTGGAAAAGAGGGTCACCCAGTCCGGAGGCGTCCCTGTCATCATCTCATTCATCATCGAAACTGCTTCTGCTACCGCCTCCCCTACGTCGTTCTCCACGCTCCAACCATAGCCGACTCTTACGGGCTGGCTGAGAGCCGACGAGGCCCAAAGAGGTTGTCCCCCGGCTAGAATAAGGACAGAGATCATCAGGATTTCTATTCCCGTTTTTCTTCGCATATTTCTCATTTCCCCTCCTTTCCGGTTGCCCCGCTTTCGGGATAAAAGCCGCCTCTTCCTCCATAGGGAGCTAATTACTAACACGATATCCAAAACCCCGGACCGTGAGGATAACCTTGGGATCCTTGAGGTCTTCCTCAACTTTTTTGCGCAGCCGATAGACGCACTGGTGGACGTCTCCCGCTGTCACGTAGGAGTCACTTGACCAAAGGTGCTCCATGATTTCTTCTGGAGAAAAGACCTTTCCCGGCGTAGAAGCCAAAAACGTGATCAATTCGTATTCTTTGTGTGTCAGAGGGCATCGTTTGCCGCGGACCCCCACTTCCTTTTTGAGATCATCGATTTCCAGCACCCCGGTGGTGATCTTCCTGGGGCTCTCGGAGGATTCAGGCGCTGTCCTAGAGAGACTGTAACGCCGCATGACGGCTTCAATCCGTGCCTTGACTACACGGTTGTCAAACGGTTTTGCGATGTAATCGTCTGCCCCATAACTGAATCCCTTGACGTGGTCATCCGCCGAGCCCAAAGCTGTAAGCATAGTCACCGGCACATCGGATTTAGCTCGGATCGCTTGCAGAACTTCCCAGCCGTCCTTCTTGGGCATCATGACGTCTAGGATCACGAGGTCTGGTTTGTGCGCTTGAATGAGCTGGAGAGCCTCTTCGCCGTCTCTCGCGGTGAGTGCTTCATACCCCATTAACTGGATAATGCGACTCACCAACGCAACGATATCTGCGTCGTCGTCTGCAACAAGAATCCTTTTCACCATGCCATTATTCATCTTACCTGCTCTTCCATGTTTATGACTAACGACGAAATGCGCGGAAGTGTCCCACGTATTGCTCCTCTGGTTATTATTATTCCTTAAATGCTACATGTCTAGACATACTCATCGAGCAGTTCGGTGTGGGTTGAAAATGCATTGCTGGCGTCTGGTCCCTCTCCGTTTGCGAACCGTCTCTTTGTTTACTAAACTCACATCTTGAGAGTAACCAACCAAGCTTTGCAAGTGTCCATTGAGGAGGGATCGATGGCAGAACGTGAGGGGTATAGGGTCATTTCTCAGATGTCTTACGAGCCAGTGCAGCTAAAGCATGGATATGCGAATCAAACGCTGTATGTGAATGTCGGTACGGGCAATATCGAGGCGCGTCCGGTGACTGAGATGATGAAGGAGAAGTTCATCGGTGGGCGTGGTTTTGGTCTGTGGCGCCTGTGGAACGCGGTCAGCAAGGACACGAAGTGGAACGATCCGGAGAATGAGATCGTGATCGGGGCGGGGCCAATCGGGGGAATCACCACCTATCCTGGTGCGGGAAAATCGCTCGTTGTCAGCCTTTCTCCAACGACGGGAAGCGTGATCGACTCCAACGTCGGCGGATACTTCGGCCCGTACCTCAAGTTCTCCAGCTGGGACAGCCTGGAGATACAAGGCAAGAGCGATAAGGATGTCATCGTGTTCATCGATGGCGATGCGGGGACTGTGGAGATCCTCGAATCGACCGAGCCTGATGTGAATACGCATGTCCTCGCTGAGAAGCTATTGCATCAGTTTGCCGAGTCTGACTCTCCGCGTGATTTACTCGCCATTTCCACTGTTTCTGCCGGGGTTGGAGCGGAGCACGCGTACATCGGCTGCTTGAACTTCAGCTTCTTCGACATGAAACGCAAGGTTCCCCGCGTGAAACAGGCCGGTCGTGGTGGAATCGGAACGGTCTTCCGCGATAAGGGGATCGCCGCGCTCGTGGTGAAGTACACGGGTGTCAAGCCGGATGCCAATGGCGTGGCGGATATGGATCGGCTGCGTAAGGCTGGCGAACGGATCAATAAGGAGATCCTCACGCTCGACTCTTCCCAGTGTGACATGCGCCACGTGGGAACGTCGCACCTAGTGGAGATTATGGACGAGTTCGATCTGCTACCGGTGACGAATTACAGGTTTGGATCCCACCCCGATGCAGGCAAGATCTCATCGAGTGTGTGGCGAGAGAAGTTCACACAAGGAACGCCGGACGGCTGCTGGATCGGGTGCACGATGTCTTGTTCGCATGCTGTAGATGGTTTCGATCTTCGCACGGGTCCCTATAAGGGAGATCGCGTTGTCGTCGATGGTCCGGAGTATGAGACGGCTGGCGGGTCGGCAAACATGGGGATCTTCGAGCCTGAGTTTGTTTTAGAGATGAACTTCTACTGCGATACCTACGGACTTGACACCATCTCCTACACAACAGGAATGGCGTTCGTGATGGAATGCTACGAAGCTGGAATCCTGGACAAGGAGAAGACCGGTGGTCTCGATCTTCACTTTGGAAAGGTCGATGACTCGCTTGAGGTGCTTCACCAGATCGGTCGCGGTGAGGGGTTCGGAGCGATCGTTGGTCAAGGGATCAGACGGATGAAGGAGTATTTCGTGAAAGAATACGGCGCTGATGCTAAATTCTTGAACGATATCGGAATGGAGTGTAAGGGGATGGAGTACTCCGAATACGTAACCAAGGAATCTCTCGCCATGCAGGGTGGGTATGGCTTGGCGCTCAAGGGAGCGCAGCATGACGAGGCATGGCTGATCTTCATGGATATGGTGAATAACCAGATCCCAACTTTCAAGGATAAGGCGGAAGCACTCCACTACTTCCCGATGTGGCGTACCTGGTTTGGATTGATGGGCCTGTGCAAGCTTCCGTGGAACGATATCGAACCGGCGGACAACGGCACTCGCTACAACGGGATTGACAGCGCCAAGGTGCCAGAGCATGTGCAGAATTACTGTGATCTCTTCTCCGGCGTCACCGGAATTGAGGTTGTCCCTGGCGACCTCATTCTGCAGTCCGAGCGGGTGTACAACTTCCAGCGCGTGTTCAATTTGCGTCTAGGCTATGGCCGCCGTGAGCACGACCGGATTCCCTATCGTTCGGCGGGCCCGGTGACGGAGGAGGAGTACGAGTCTCGCTCCGAACGCTACGACAAACAGTTAAAGGAGAAGGTGGGCGTAGATCCCGTGGGGATGTCCACAACAGAGAAAGTGAAGGTCTTGCGCGCGTTTCGCGAGGAGCAGTACGATAAGCTGTGCGATGCGGCATACCAGCGGCGCGGCTGGACGAACGACGGTGTCCCCACGATCGCTACCCTCACCCGACTGGGGATAGACTTCCCTGACGTCTTGGAAGTCGTACGCCCGCATCAATAGGCGTAGTACTAGCGAGGGCGAGCCCGTGTTGGGCACGGGTTCGCCTCAGGAGCGAATATGAAGAAGATCGGGATCGTCGGTGGAACTAGCCCTGAGTCCACAGTGTCCTACTACTTGCGGATAACGCATGAATACACTCGCCGTTTCGGCGACTATGGATACCCTGAGATCATTATCTATAGCGTATCTTTTCAGGAGTTCGTTGACTGGACGATCGAAGGGAATTGGACGGCGGTAGAAGAGAAGCTTGCGGAGGCGTTCGACTCTCTCACGGCTGGGGGAGCGGATATGGGATTGATCGCTGCCAATACACCTCATCGTGTCTTCGACGAAGTGGCGGCAAGGATACCGATTCCGCTTGTTCACATTGTGGATGCAACGGCAGACGCAATCAGTGCTGCGGGACTCACCCGCGTGGGACTTCTCGGGACTCGCCAGACAATGAGTGGACAGTGGTACTCCAAACGCCTTGCGGAGCGAGGAATTGCTACCATAGTCCCAGTCGTGAGCACACAGGATGAGATTAGCCGCGTGATCTACGAAGAACTCGGTTCTGGAATCATTCGAGCTGAGTCCAAGGCATACTACCTTAAGGCGATCGAAGACCTTGTAGACCAAGGGGCACAAGGTGTCATCCTTGGGTGCACTGAAATACCGTTTCTCATATCGCAGAGCGATGTAGCGGTTGCGGTCTTTGATACAGTTACCATTCATGCCGATGCCGCTCTTGCCGTAGCACTGGATTAGGTAAAACGCGGCCCGCGGTGGTAGGTCTATCGCCCGAGTGATCGCCCAGGGTCCTACTTAGTTCCCTACCAAACGAACACGTATCCGTAGGCTCCGTGCCGACTGCGATCGTCGTCGATTGCTGGATGTTCCGTGATGGATTCCTTGAACCCGACATATGACCGAAGCTGCTAGGATTAGGGGGTATGCATCTCCTCGCCAAACCGCTCTTTTTGAAGTGTGAAGCGGGTTTGAGTATAATTACCGCGGGTGGTGTTATGGTTTACGAAGCCGATCA
>CAZQUT010000013.1:0-14797 GCA_964596555.1 uncultured Thermotogae bacterium | reverse complement strand
ACCATCGACCTGGAAGGAATGAAGGAGATATCGGCGTATGCCTACACGTGCACGCCGGTCGATGTCGACCTTCCTGCTGTGCCACAGGCGAATATCAGTGCCGTGCGTACCATCGCTACGCCCGTGCCATGCAACAACATCCTATTGAACTACATCGGCAGTGACGGGAACCCCGCTGGGAACACGTTCACCGTCAAGGTAGAAATCAGCGCCGATCAGGACATGTACGGTGTCGGTCTGGCTGAGGATCTGCCGACTGGATGGAAGGTAATCCCGATAGAGAACGATGGCTTCATCTACAAGCGTTCTCAGGTAGAGTGGGTCTTCCCGAGCAAGATTCCGGCTGGGACGATGAAGATCATCATCTACCAGGTTGAAGTCCCACAGACGCAGGCGTTTGAGACAAGCTCCAGCGACCCCTGCTACGTCAGCAGTGATAACATACAGGGAATCGTCGATTCGGCTCTGCCGTGCCAGGATACGCATGTGACAGGAGATAGCACGGTTGTGATCAGTGACTCGATCGCTGTGATCATCGCCATCTCGCGCTGGGATGTTGAGGATGATACGATCGACATCAACCTCTCTGACAAGATCTCCTTCCAGCAGGTGCAGCGTGCGATAGCATTCTGGCTGGAGGACGAGGTTGTCCCGCGCACCGGCGGACAAACAGTCACCTATGAAACACTGAAGACGATCATCGCCTACTGGCTGACGAACACGAATATCTGTGATCCGCTGCCTGGAAGCGTGCAGGGTCCCTGCGATGGTAGCCCTGCCTGCCTGCCATGCGGCTAGTTTCGTTCAAGCTAAGGAGATGATTGATAATGAGACAGAATTGTGTATCGGCGAGGGGGAGACCCCTCGCTGTCTTCTTCCTGGCGCTCGTGCTGCTCGCTTTGCCGGTTCTTGCCAGTGGAACGTATCTGCAGGCACAGCAGTCTGTTAGTCCGCAGGAAATTTACGTAGCAGGTACAGGGTCGCCAGACACGGCGAATATGAATCTTGTCGTGCAGGGTGTGGGGCATGCAGGGCGGTTCCCGATTGACTGTGTGTTCGTGATCGATACATCGGCCACGGCACAACTTGCCTCGGCCAAACAGTTTGCCTTCGATCTCATGGACACGTTTTCCGAAGAGGATCGCGTTGGAGTCGTCACCTTTTCTACGATGGCGCAACTTGCCGTCCCGCTCAGTTCAAGTCGCCTCGCGGTGAAAACAGCGATCGCGGACTTGGAGACGGGAGGAAAATCTGCATTCGGTGACGCGCTGCAGCTCGCTCGCCAGGAATTACTGGCAGATGGGCGAACGGATGCAATTCTCGTCGAGGTCCTTCTCACCGATGGACAGAACAATGCTGGACGCGATCCAGGTGGCGAGGGTGATGTAGCAAGTGAGGCGGGGATCAAGATTGTTTCCGTCGGGATTGGCTACTTGATTGACAGTAATCTATTGGAGGAGTTTGCCTCAAAGACCAATGGCCTCTTCTTCAAACGCATAATCAGCTCGACGATTGGCAGGATAAATAGCTTGCTGACTGTCAATGCGGCAGGCGAGTACGTGATGGTAAATAAAGTTCTCCCCAGTGATATTCGCTATGTCGGGGCGACACCGTCTCCTACGCGTGTGATCTCAAATGCCGATGGGACAACGACTCTCACCTTCAATGTCGGAACGATCGGCCTTGGTGAGGAATGGAAGGCCGAGATCACGATTCAGGCGGCATATAAGGGTGCACTTTCAACGGATGCAGGCTCGACAGTTTCGTACGTGAGTTTCCGTGGGGTTAAGAACACAATAGAGATTCCCAGCAATTCACTCTCTGCGATCTTGCCTCCCGCGCCGCCGTCTCCGCCGATTGCCGAATTTTCCTATTCGCAGGGGAGCCTCAGTACGACGGACACCGTTGTGTTCAGCGATGGTTCGACAGACGCCGACGGTCAAGTCGTTGTTTGGGCGTGGGATTTTGGCGATGGCACGGTAAGTGACGCCCAGAACCCGCAGCACAGCTACTCGCACAGCGGGACCTATACTGTGGCGCTTGTCGTCAACGATGATGACGGTAATACTTCATCCGTAGCCACACAAGAGATTGTAGTGGCAAACGCAACTCCGACAGCAGTGTTTAAGGTGACCCCAGCTGATCCGCGTGTTGCGGTCTCTACGTTGTTCGATGCCAGTGGCTCGTACGACGTGGAAGGGCTGATCTCATCCTACGCCTGGGACTTCGATAGTGACGGAGTATTCGATGTTGACAGCGCATCTTCCGAGGTCGAGTACACGTTTGCCGAGGCGGGAGAGGTGACGGTTACCCTCAAGGTGACGGATGATGAGAGCGCAAGCACAATTGCGAAGAAGTCGCTGACCATACTTCCCAGCGTGAGCGCGATCAGGGAAATCGACACGTGCCTTCTGGGTGATGAGACGATCATCGGCGGAACGGTCAAGATGACGATAACGATCACTGCGAATACTGAGGTGCACGGCCTGACCCTGCATGAGGACATCCCAGCAGGCTGGACGTTTGCCGAGGCGTACAACGCGAGTGCTACGTTCCGCAAGGAGACCACGGATTGGTTGTTCATGGAAACGCTTGAGGACGGCGATACGCGAGTGATCGAGTACACGCTGACCGCTTCCTCTATGTGCAGTGAACCGGCGAAGACAGCGCTTGGTGGGATTATCCAGAGCTCCTCGCCACGGTTGTCCCGGATGATCTTCGGTGAGGACAAGGTCTCTCTTGTCCCGACACTTCCGATCAAGGTTGTCATTTCGCGCTGGGACAGCGATCAGGCAAAGATAGATCTCTGCCTGCCAGAACAGATCTCGTTCGATCAGATTCAGTACGCTGTGTCATTGTGGCTCAGCGGTGGCTCTGTTACCTATACTGGCGACAAGGTTGTCACCCTCGAAGACATCCGTGATCTGATCGCCTATTGGCTGACCGATACATCGGTGCATGATCCGCTTCCTTAAATGGGAGCGGATGTGCCCGATCTGAAATGTGTGATTAAGGAGGGGGAATGAATAACAGGTTGAAGGTGCTCCTCGCCGTGACAGTTCTCGTTGTCACGTTGGGGCTGGTCGCCCTTGCCGGAACAGCGGACTATTCCCCGGCGACGTATAACCCAGCGGTGGGAGAAGACACTAACTTCACGGCGTGTCAAACCTGTCTTTCCTACGACGCTGCAAGCTACGATTGGGACTTTGACGGAGATGGGGTGTACGACATTTCGACACCTAATCCGACCGTTGAACACGCGTTTTCCGAGGCCGGTTTCGTTGTTGTGACTCTGAGGGTTGACGAAGGCGGCGGTCGCTACACGACGTGTCGCAAAGGAATTCTCGTTGGAGAGACTCCTCTCTTCGCCGTACGTGAAGTGACACCGGAGGCGAGTGGGTCGGTGCTAGTGGAGATCACGGTCAGCGCCTATGTTGGTGTGCGAGCGGTTGGTTTGGAGGAAACGCTTCCCATCGGTTGGCAGTGGGAGATACTCGATGCCGCTAACGCCATCACGAAGAAGGAAGGACAGAATCTGCAGGTTCTCTGGATGAACCCGATCGAGGCTGGCGAAACGTGGACGGTTTCCTATCGTCTCTACCCGTCCATCGGGACAGGATCTCCCCTATTAGCGGGGACAATCAGCGGCTACGACGGCGAGAATGCGTGGGTGAAGGTATCAATCTGTGGGGACCTTGCCATTAGGAAATAGTTATGCATAAAGTCATGGACGGGCGGTCGTTATGGCCGCCCGTCTTTCTTTTTCATCGCATCTCGCAGCATTGCTAATCTATCAACTACTGAGTGGTGACGTCCTACACGCCGCTTGTTATGCCTGTTCATTAGCTTCAACAGGATGGCAAAGAGCATGAACGCCCCCAGCACGAGGCCAAGCGCTGTGCGGAAACCGAGATGAATGTGGATCTGCAACGGGATCACAAGAAGCAGAAGCCCGATACCAGCAATGATTCCGATCCGGATAACATGGCGGATTGTGAATTCCCTTGTCAGTTCGGCAGGGAACGAAGCGATTGCCGTTTCCGTTAGTGCAAAGTCCCATGACATGATCGCGAGCACGATTGCGATTCCTGCGAGGTAGACAGACGCTCCGTAGAGGACACCCAGTATTGCTATTGCGGTCTCCGCACCGAGGAGAATAGTTAGCTCGGTTCGCTTCACACTCTTCCACAGTATGAGGAGCCACACTACTCCGATTACGATTGCTGTGCACCCCAAGGCGATCGAGCCTGCGCGGAAGCCAGAGAGGGCAAGGATACCAGTGGCGATTATTGCCGATACGAACGCTACCCGTTTCATGTAAACCTCCGTCCGCGCCTTGAAAGTGTCCAGGCAAGGAGCGATGCAAGCGAATCAGCAACGTCCCACTGAACGACTTCTACACCGATGCGAGCCAGGGCATTCAGTATCAGTTTGCGGCGTAAAGTGACTATGCGCAGTGCCAGGTCACGCGCCTCGCTCTTGGGGATTGCGCTGGCCTCATAGCGCAGCATATCGGGCATGATCATGATAATCCGGTAACCGTGTGCGCGTAGTACGCCGAGGACCTCTACATCGTGCTCGTCAAGCGATCCGCTTATCATCACAAGTTGGGACCGCGGCGGGAAGAGGCGAGTGGGGACTGCTCGCAGGTCATCGAATACTTCTTTGTCTGATGTCTCAGCGCGGGCGAGGGAGTCGAGAATCCTTGTCATCTGATCCTTGCCGTATCCGGGAAACGTCCAATCCATGTACTCACCATAGATGAACAGGCCCACGTTGTTCCCCTGTTTGATAAAGTACTTGGCCATGCTTGCAGCAGCGCGCACGGCGTAAGTGAAAGTGTTCTCGCTACCGATGCGAGAGTTGGCCCGTTCACGGGCATCGAGGAAGACGGTGACGTCGGCGATCCTCTCCTGCTCGTATTCGTTCACGATGAGTTCCCGTGTGCGTGCATAAGCGCGCCAGTTGATGCGGCGGATGTCATCTCCCGTGGTATAGGCATGGCAACCGAAGAAGTCGATCCCACTCCCTCCACGGTTAGCTCTTACGACCCCGGCGTAGGCGCGAGTTCGCTGCGGTCGGATCTCGATGTCATCGATCGGTTCGGCGATAGGCACGGCGAGAAATTGCGTCTCGTGAGCGACGAACTGCTGCTGCGACATGAGGGTAATCTGTTGCCAGGTCGTGATATGGGCTCCCGGCAGAGTGTGCAGCCCGCGCTGAGCGCGCAGTGTGTAAGAGAAGTTTGTCGTCGCGTCTTCCGCAAGACTCGCGAAGTGGGTCGTCTCGCCACTTGTTACTACCAGGCCGCGTGGTATGCGCTCGTCGACGCCGAGCCAGGAGATACTTGGCCCGGCATTCGTGATGATGACTGTCACATCGAGCGTTTCCCCCTCTGTTATGTGATCAGCGCTGAGGTGCCTCTCCACTGTGATTTGTGGTTTCTTGGATTCACTTGTGGAAACGAGAGCGATCCCGGCATAGAGCAGGAAGGGGATGCCAGCGGCAAGTACACGCCCATCGCGCACGAGAACACCGGCGATCGCCAGCGATATGGCGATCGCGAGAATGGCACCGATCCTTCCTGACGGGGACACGTTAGTCTACCTTGGGCACGGGTATGAGGCGGAGGACCTTCGCGACGACGTCGGCCGCGGTGATCCGCTTTGACCACAGGTCGGGACTGAGGATCAGGCGGTGCGACAGCGCGGGACCGGCGAATGCCTTGATGTCATCAGGTAAGACGTAATCGCGTCCGGCGAGGGCCGCCTGCGCTCGGGAGAGCTTTAGGAGAGCGAGAGATCCGCGCGGGCTTGCTCCGACATAGACATCGTTGTCGCTGCGCGTCTTACTGACGATGGAGACGATGTACTTTTCGATGTCCGGGTCCACGAAAACCTCCTCCACGGCGGCACGCATCTGCATCAGTGCATCAGCGCTCGTCACCGGGGAGAGGACGATATCGTCGGTCTTGCGGGCACGCCGTCGCCTAAGAATCTCCACCTCGCCCTCTGCATCGGGATAACCTACGGAGAGGCGAACCATGAATCGATCGAGCTGCGCCTCGGGTAAGGGAAAAGTCCCTTCGTATTCGATGGGGTTCTGGGTTGCGATGACGATGAACGGTGATGGCAGAGGATGGGTCTCACCATCGATTGTCACCTGCGATTCCTGCATTGCTTCCAGCAACGCTGACTGAGTCTTTGGTGTGGCGCGGTTGATCTCGTCTGCCAGAACTATGTTGGCAAATATCGGCCCGACGGTGAGCGTGAACTCCTCTGTCTCACGATCGAAGACGTGTGATCCGGTGATGTCGCTCGGGAGAAGATCCGGCGTGAACTGGATGCGTTTGAAATCCATTCCCAATACCTGGGCAAAGCTGCGAGCGATCAGCGTCTTTGCTAACCCCGGGTAGTCCTCAAATAAAATGTGTGCACCGGCGAGGACTCCCACCATTACCTGCCCCAACACGTCATCCTTGCCAACGACGGCTTTTCCAACTTCAGCGATAATTGCGCGACTCTGCGCGCCTACTTCTTTGAGATCCATCTATACCCCCTGATGATAGCGTTCGAGGAACGCGACGGTAGCGTGCAGTCTCTCGTCAAACAGCTTGCCTTTGCCTACTCCGTAGTACTGTCGGCGGAAGTTGAAATAGGCGGGAACTGCATCGTCATCACACCACTGAAATGATTCAAACCGCTCCCGCGCCTCTCGAAGTGGGAGCCTCTCACGTTGCGCGATTAGCCGTACGGACAATGACACAAGGTTGCTTGCCATCCTCCGCCGGGCAAATGGATGCCGCCGGGTGCGATTGATTGTCATAGTCAAATGCCTCAAGTCACTCGCCGTGTCGGACATGACAAGGACGTATCTTCTCCTCTTCTCTGTCTTGGGCAAAGGAAACGTGCGGGTAAGTATCCGCAGTGTGAGAACTCCCCCCACGATGACGAGGGCACTCCATAATATGACTTGTGATATGCGGTGAACGTACCAGCGCAGCACCTGGAACGATTCAATAAGCGGGGTGACAATGACGCTCATAAAGGCGCCCCGCAGTGGGAAGGCAAACACAGCCGCAAGGCTAATGAGGAGGGCGAAGCTTACGATAATAAGCGACAGCGCCAGCTTGCGGCTCATCCTTCCTCCTCTATTTCGTATGTCTCTTGGATCGATTGCAGACACGCAACTGCTTCATCGACGAACCCCGCCCCACTTCGGCCTCCGTAGCGAACGGTCTCAAAGATTCCTGTCAAGCGGTCGACGTGTTCATCCTTCATTCCCCGCTCGCGCAAATGAGTGGCGAACTCACGTGGTGTGAAGTAGGAGTAGTTGGAGATGCGCTGAGCATGGCTAATAATCTCCGTCATCTCCTGATAGCAGCGGAGAATCGCTTCCCGCGGGTCGCCACCCGCGATTATCCGATGAGCTGCGAGGCCCGCGCTCTTTCCCAGCGCGCCAAGCAGATCATTCCCAGCCGAGCGACGGGATCGGAGCGCGGGATAGATCTTCAGAAAGAAGAACAGTCCGACAGCCGTGAGGACGAACGAAGATCCGATAGCGATCAGGATAACCTGCCAGTTTGAGGCAGCGACCGGAGGAATATCGACGTGTACTTGCTCGACTGGTGGTGCGTCTCCAATTCCCATGTTCGTTGCTTGTTGGGGTTGTGGTGATTGCTCGCCTTGCGGGATGTTGCGTATTTGCGCTAGACAGATGGCGACCAATAGGAGAACCGTGAAGATGATGGCAAACTGCTTGCGGTGTTTGCTTGAGATGATAACAAACAACAGGATTACAGCCGCTCCCAGGGCAAATAAGGATTGAATAAAGATGCGCACCGCGTCTGCTCCCCAAGCGGGACCACCCGGATTTCCTGTTGCGACTCCCTCTGGAACATCCGCGAATGGGTTTGGCAGGCGCTTGCCCGGGAGCGGGTGAACACCGTTCATTCCCCCGATAAGAACAAAGAGAACAACGAACAGCGCTACAAGAATAGCAATAAGAAGAAACTTCTGTCGATTGATGCTATCCACCCTTTCACGACCTGTTACCGAATTATCCGCTCTCTCTTTTCACGCTTCAATGTGCACGGCTGTACTTTCGCTTCACCCAGGCTAGGATTGGCAAGTGAAACAGAGCGCCCGCAGGTACGCTGAAACAGCGGAGGACACGCCATTGGCGCCGAGCCTCCAGTCGATGATCCACCACAATTTGTGGGCTACCCCTTTCGCATTAGTCCGAGTTCAGCGAGCTGGGTGTCGTCGACTGGCATTGGGGCATCGGTGAGCGGGCAGATTCCGGTTGTCGTCTTAGGAAAGGCTATTACGTCACGCAAGGACTCCTCGCCGGCCATCAGCATCACTAATCGATCTATCCCCAGTGCGAAGCCACCATGCGGGGGTGCCCCGTATTCGAGTGCTCGCAGGAAGAATCCGAACCTCTCCTCTGCCCGTTGTGGCGAGATTCCAAGCAGCCCAAAGATCTTCTCCTGCAGCGCGCGGGAATGGATACGAATGCTCCCGCTTCCCATCTCGACCCCGTTCAGGACGAGATCGTAGGCATCCGAGCGCACAGCGAGAGGCGACTCATCAAGGATGCTCATGTCCTCTGCTCTCGGGGCGGTGAATGGATGATGCTCGCTTGTCAAGCGACCCTCCTCATCCAGGCCGAACAACGGAAAGTCCGTTACCCAGAGGAAATTCCAGCCTTCGTGTGCTAGCTTCTGTTCCTCCGCGATCGCCAGACGGAGAGCGCCCAGTCCCTGTTCGATCCCCTTCCCTGCCAGAATGAGAATCAGATCGCCTTGTTTTGCGTCGAAGGCAGCGATGATCTTTGCCATCGTCTCCGGAGAAAGGAACTTCGCCAGTGGAGAGGAGATCTCCTCCTTGACCTTGATGAACGACATCCCCTTTGCCCCAGTACGGACAGCGATCTCCTGCAAGCGATCTATCTGTGAACGGGAGTACCCAGCACAGCCTTCGGCACAGATTCCCGCTACCTTCCCGCCACCGGTGATTGTGTCTGTGAAGACACGAAAGGCTGAGTCCTTCACGAGGGGCGAGATATCGTGGATCTCCATTCCAAAGCGGAGGTCCGGCTTGTCCGATCCGTAGCGGGCGAGCGCCTCGGCGTGTGTCATCCGCGGGAAGGGTGTGGGCAGGTCTTCTGCGAGTAGGTCGTGGAAGGTGCGCTGCAGCACACCTTCTAGCAGAGAAAAGATCTCATCCTTACCGCGAGGAAAGGAAATTTCCAGGTCGAGCTGCGTGAACTCGGGTTGCCGGTCGGCGCGCAGGTCCTCGTCGCGGAAGCACTTCACGAGCTGGAAGTAGCGATCCATTCCCCCGATCATGAATAGCTGCTTGAATAGTTGTGGCGACTGTGGCAGGGCGTAGAACGATCCCGGCGAGAATCTGCTGGGGACGAGAAAGTCACGTGCGCCCTCCGGTGTGGATTTTGTGAGAAAGGGGGTCTCGATCTCCACAAAGGCGTTCTCCGTAAAGAAGGTGCGCAATCCGTGAAAGACGCGATGGCGTAGCCTCAGATTCTTTTGCATGCGCTCCCGTCGCAGGTCGACATAGCGATACCGCAGGCGAGTCTCCTCTGTGGCGTCCGAACCGTCTCCCTCGACGAGAAATGGTGGCGTCAAAGAGCGGTTGAGGATTTCCAGATTCTGCACCTCTACCTCTATCTCGCCGGTTTGCATCTCGTTGTTTGTATTTCCTTCGCTGCGGGCGTGCACTGCTCCAGAGACGGCGATAACGTCCTCACGATTCAGGGTGTGCCCATCAGCGAGAGCGGGGTCATCGCCGGAGAACAGTAGCTGAATCACACCGGAGCTGTCACGGAGATCGACGAACGTCAGGCCTCCCAAATCGCGGCGGCGCTTCACCCAGCCGCACAGGGTTACTTGTCGTCCGATGTCTGTTGCTGACAGATGGGTACAGTAGTGGCTTCTGTTCATGGAATTCTCCTTCGTCCTTTTCGGGTATGTCTAAGATTATAGAGGGTCTTCCGCTGCGGG
This sequence comes from uncultured Thermotogae bacterium, assembly GCA_964596555.1. Classification (GTDB taxonomy): domain Bacteria; phylum Bipolaricaulota; class Bipolaricaulia; order UBA7950; family UBA9294; genus M55B144. The sequence continues at coordinate 4,773 of CAZQUT010000013.1, read as the reverse complement.
CAAGACAGATGTATATTGCGTTATCTTGTATATATATTATCTACGATCTATACTCACGCAGAGGAGGTAGGGATGAACAAGAGGAAAGTACAGGTGACAGGTGGAGGAACGTACTTTGTGACACTTCCCAAGGCATGGGCAACAGGCGTAGGGATTCACCGTGGCTCAGAGGTGACCGTGGTGGAGAACGCGACTGGGAGCCTTCTCCTCATGCCCGAAGATCTGAAGACGGAGAACCGGGTGCAGCTTTCTCTGCGGGGCAAAGATGCTGTGTGGATCCATCGGGCAATCATCTCTTGCTACGTAACTGGCTTTGATGTCATTGAGACGAATGCTTCTCGCATCTCTCCACAGCAGCGCAGTGCGGTGCGACAGGTAGCTCAATCACTCGTGGGACTGGAGATAATGGATGAATCGCAGGACTCCATGGTGCTTCACTGTCTGGTGAGCATGCGCGACTTTACGGCGGAAGCGACTTTGCGTCGCATCTTCGCTATCACGCAGGCGATGTTGAGTGATGCGGTGGCTGCTTTTCTCGCTCGCGACACTATCTTGGCAAACGATGTCGTGGAGCGGGATGTCGAGGCCGATCGCCTGACAAGAGTGATGTCGCGCGAGCTCGGCCTGCTGCTACGAGACCTGTTGCTCGAGCAGGAGATTGGGATGAGTCGCCTCCTATTTCATGAATACCACGGGGTGGCGAAGGTCCTTGAGCGGATCGGCGACCATGCCGTGCGGATCTCACGCGCCGTCGCCGGGCTCAATGAGCCGATCGAGACAGACACGGCATCCCGCATCAAGCGTCTGAAGACGAATGCAGCGAAGGTTGTCTCGCAGAGCGTGGACGCTTTCCTGAAGCCTGATCTGGCGGGAGCAAACAGGGCCTTGAGCGAGCGTGAGCACACGCACAAGTGGGAAGAAGAGGCACAGCTACCAAATGCGGGAGCGAATGCCCTTAGTCTGGCGGTTATCTTCGGTAGCCTCCTGCGAGTGAGGGACTACGCGTTCAACGTTGCGGAGACGGCACTGAATATGGGCGTGCCGCACTTGCAACAGAAAGATTAGTAAGGAGTAGTCACAGGGTCATCAACTGCCTGTGCCTGCGCCCTTGAAGAACTTTCTTCCCAGAAGCGCGTGCCAGTCAGTAAAATCGCCCTCTTCGTTATCCCGTGCGATGTGCATCTTGAGCATGTTCAACCTTGCAGAGAGATTGTCGAAATAGTAGATGGCTATCGCCTCAGCGGTCTTGGGGACAATGGCGGCACCGAATTCGAGCTCTCCGTGGTGGGAGATGATGATGTGCTCCAGCAATTCAGGGATCTGAGGATCGGGCCAGGAGATCCTATTTGCCGCATCGCGCACCATGTCGCGACCGAGGAGCAAGTGGCCGAGGAGCTGACCATCGAAGCTGTAACGAGGAGCGATCGGTGTCTCAAGCTCTTTAACCTTCCCGATGTCGTGTAGGATACCCCCGGCTGTGGCCATCCCTTGATCGAGGGCGGAGCAAGTCTTCGCGTATTGATGGACCCCATTTGCTACCTCCAGTGTGTGCTCCAGAAGGCCGCCTAGATACGCGTGGTGATACTTCACCGCCGCCGGATACGTCCTCAGAGCCTCTTCATTCTCGCTGGTGAGCAGTGTTGTCAATTCTCGGAGGGGTTCTGAGGAGATGCTGGCGATTAGGTTTGTAAGCTCGCTCCACATCTCATCAATGTCACGCTCGCTAGCCTGAACCAGGAGGCCACGATCGAAGCCTCCGATCTTCCCGTGCTCTTTCTCGTATATCTCCAGGCGACGAATCGACTCGACGATTATCTGGAGCGTGTTGCGATACGTCTCAGTACGACCTTCAACAAAAACGAAATCACTCTCGTCGAACTGGGAAGCGTAACGCTTCGTCGCCTCTGCCCAAGCACGTGCGGGGATTGTCCCCGACTTATCGGCGAGAACGATCTCCAAGTATGCGTCGCCGGTGCGGGTGGCGCGCTGTGTCTTCTGTTTGGCGAGGAAGCACTGCGAAATACGTTGGCCGGGGCGCATGTCCTTAATGAGAACATGCATCAACGGGTAAGGTACTTCATCGTGCAGGTACTGCGAGAGCTTCTCAGCACACATGTTTTCTCCTTATTTGGGACATCGACATAGGATGATGGTCGTCAGCGATGATGGTTTGCAAGCTAAGAATTACCACCTTCTCGTTCACCCTTCCTTGGCCTTTTCTCCGTGTTCCATGGGTTGTACGCTTTCCGCTAGGGGCGCGGTGAGCGTAACCCCGGCTTCTTGCAATAGCGCCACCATCTTCTCAATGTCAGTGAACGTGCCGATCCTTGCGTACGTGACTTTTCCTGTCTCGTCGATGAATACGGTGAACGGGAAGGCAACTATGCGCCGCTTATCGTGCGGGCGCGGTGGTTGATACGCACTGGAGACAATCTCTTCATCATCGTAGAGAACGGGAAAAGAGACTTCCTTCTTCGTCACTAATGCAAGCGCGTCCTCTTGTGAATTGCCGGCACAGATCGTCACTAGGCTGACTTTTTCTCCGTAACGTTGATAGAACTCCTCTAGTACAGGAAACTCATAGGCGCAAGCCCCACACCAGGTCGTCCAGAAGTTTATGACAACAGGCTTATCGAGGTAATCGGCGAGCGAGTGTTGCAGCATGGACAAGTCGGGAAGACCGAAGCTAGGCGCTTGCATCCCTTCAATAGGGAAATCTGTGGCTATCGTTTGCGCCTGCATCAGTGAGCAAACAATAAACACGATCAGCACAAGATGCTTCACCGTTGCTCCTTTCTCTATAACGAGCGGCAGGGCCATTGGAACCGCAAGCAACCTCTGTGTGCTACATGTCGCTACTCGTCTTCGACTTTCCCTGCGCTTGTGGTGCGCTTACCAGCGGGAAGTTGTCCTGATCGCCTTGGCTTCGTATCACATAGGGGGAATCCCAGATCCCGTCGTTGTCAGCGTCGATAACCTTCCAATCCGACCAGTAATTACCTCTATCATCCTTGTCCCACGTATTGACATCAACTGAGTGAGCGTTGTGCATGTTGTCCACGAAGGCGTTGTCGTAGAGGAGGTTCCCATGCGCTCCTAGGTCGAGATAGGCGCCCATGTGGTTTGATGATATCTCGTTTCTGATGATGTCTGAATTATTCGATGCGTCGAGCCAGATCCCGGTGTCGTTCTTCAACATCGCATTTCCGATAATCTGATTGTCGTGCGAGAAGTAGAGGTGAATCCCGTCGGTATTGGCACTCAATGTGCATCCTTTGATCAGGTTTGACGAAGCGAAATTGAGAACGATTCCGATCCAGTTACCCGATACTTCGCAGTCTTCGACCGTTCCGTTCTCCACGTAACTCAAGAAGATCCCTGCTTGCGATGCGCCACTGATCTTGACATTACTGATCACGAAATACCGGTCTGTACGGTGGATGCTGATCCCGTAGCGACTGTAGCCGGCATCGATCTTCCAACCAGCGATGATGTAGGGATCGTCGACCGTTCCCGAACCGGCGGTGACACCATTCTCCGCGATAAACTCATAGTTGTTGCCGATAACGATTGGAGCGTGATCGGTCAACACGCCATCCGTGGCGACGGCGACCAGCCCGGCAAACAGGACAAACGCGCAAGCGACACCCACGAGGGCACTTATTCTCATTACTCATCACCCCTTTATCGATCTCTAGACAGATACCTTATGATACCAGGTTTGCCCATCGATGTGAAGTCCCAAACGACGTATGCGTTGTTTGCTCATGCCATGCAACATCAGCGCCTGTGATGGATCGCTTCCCAGAGCACGACAGGGACGCCGCGACGACGGAAGATGAACACGAGAAGGCCTCCGGCGATGAAGCCTCCGATGTGGGCGAAGAATGCAACTCCTCCGCCGGATGCGCCGATTGATCCCGCGCCACTTATTAACTGGAAGAGGAACCAGAGACCGAGGAGGATCACTGCGGGGATACGAATCAACCGGATGAAGAAGAAGATGGGGACAAGGGTGAGGACGCGTGAATACGGAAAGAGCATGAAGTAGGCGGCGAGAACACCGGCTATTGCACCGGATGCGCCGATCTGAGGGATGGCACTGTGCGGAGAGATAGCAGTCTGTGTCGCAGTGGCAATGAGTCCACACAGGAGATAGAACACGAGGAACCTCCCGTGGCCCATGGCGTCCTCCACGTTGTCGCCGAAGATCCACAGGTAGAGCATGTTCCCCAAGATGTGGAGCAAGCCCCCGTGGATGAACATCGCACTGAAGAGAGTGATCCACAGCGGAAGAGCAATCGTGGGCGGAAGGTCCTTCCCCGCAAGAAACTCGCCGGGTATGAATCCGTAGGAAAACACGAATTGCTCGCGCGGGGAAATGCGCACGTAGGAGACCGGCCTCTTCAAATCAGCGAAACTAAAATTGTGCACCTGCCAGGACGAGACGTTCAAGGTAAGCGTTTCCTGGGAGCTCTTCGTTAGTTGGTAGGAGAAAAATAGCAGGTTAATGATGATCAGGGTGACCGTAACGATAGGGAACGTTCTGCTCTGTTGATAGTCTCGTATAGGGATCATGGCTCCATGATACATTCCTCCCTGCGGCAGTGGCAAGGACTGAGCGCATATGCTTTTCATCCCTGATGGTGCTCCCTGTAACTTTGAGTGACTGGTGCTTCTAATACCGGTTGGCGCAGGACTTATGCAAAGAAGAATTCACCACGAAGAGCACGAAGGACACGAAGAATTCAGAGGGACTAAGTGCTTGATCCT
>CAZQUT010000012.1:11178-14882 GCA_964596555.1 uncultured Thermotogae bacterium | reverse complement strand
ATTGTCGCATATCGCTTCCCGTCGGAGCCACAGATTCATGGTCTCCGGAGACGATCCTGGCCAAGCATTGCCTGCAGCAAATGTCCCTCTTGACAACGGCAATTTTTTGTGGTATATGTTTGGTAAAAGGTTTGCGCAAAGGTTTGGCTAAAAATGAAAACACGCAATAAGTGCAAACGGTTAAGAGCTATTGGCTGCGAGACGTATCCTTGTCTTTGCCCATCTTACATGGGCGCCTCCATAGAATCTCCACGCGCTTTCCGCGCACCTAGTGCGAGTGAAAGCAGATCGAACAGGTCGGGCGATGCTAGCAGTGCAACCGCAGTATCGCGATACTCCAATAAGCGGGGGTGATCACCAGCGAACACCTATTGTAGTATGACGGTTAGAAAAATCCTGAGAGTCGTAGGCAAACACAGGGAGGAACACAAGTCATGAAGAAGATTCTTGTAGCACTACTGATGGTGTTGATGGTTGCTGGTACAGTGATGGCGGCCGATCATTTGAAGATCGGCGTTTCCATTCCAACGGCGGATCACGGATGGACAGGCGGAATCAACTGGTGGGCACAGAAAGCGATCAACGATTGGAAAGTGCTGGACCCGGACGTGGAGTTCTTCCTCGTCACGGCTGCGTCTCCGGCAGATCAGGTAGGGCAGGTCGAGGACCTGATGGTGAAGGGAATTGATGCCCTCGTTATCCTCGCGCACGATTCCGCTCCGTTGACTCCGGTAGTCAAGGAAGCATACGACTCCGGGATATTCGTTGTCTCCATCGACCGCGGACTCACCGAACCGGTACAGAACATCTACGTGGCCGGTGATAATCCGGGATTGGGGCGCGTTTCCGGCGAATGGCTGGCTGAGGCTCTGAACGGCAAGGGTAAGATCGTTGTACTCGAAGGTATCCCGTGCGTGATCAACACAGAGCGCGTTGAAGCATTCAATGCGGTGATTGCACAGCATTCGGGAATCGAGATCCTCGATTCGCAGCCGGCCTACTGGAGCACACAGAAAGGACTTGAGATCATGGAGAATTACCTCCAGAAGTATCCGGAGATCGATGCCGTATGGGCTCAGGATGATGACGTTCTCAAGGGTGTGTTGCAGGCATACAAGGAATCCGGTCGTACTGACATTAAGATCATGCTCGGTGGCGCCGGCTCTAAGGACATCGTCAAGATGGTGATGGATGGGGATCCTCTCGTCCAGGCGGACGTTACGTATCCACCTTCCATGGTTGCCACGGGTATCAGCGCTGCTGTCATGTCCCTGCGGGGCGAGAAGCTGAATGGATTCTATCAGAATCAGTTCCCGTCCAAGGTCATTCTGTCGGCAGAGCTCATAACGCCGGAGAACGCGGCGAATTACTACGAGCCTGATTCTATCTACTAGGCACAAACTGGGCCGCGGAGGTGAGACCCTCCCGGCCCTACTCTTGTGCTATCATTGAGAATATCGTACCACGCATATTTCATGTATATGGAGCAGTCATGCCTGATCCTCTAGTGAGAACCGTCCATCTGGCAAAGGAATTCTCCGGTGTACGCGTTCTCAACGATATCAACATCGAGATCGAGCAGGGTGAGATCTTCGGCATCATCGGAGAGAATGGAGCCGGCAAGTCTACGCTAATTAAGCTGCTAAATGGAACACACTCCCCCACGGAAGGAGAGATCTTCTTTGAGGGGGAGAAGGTACACCTGAATACCACTGTAGCCAAGAATCTCGGCATCTCGACCATCCCGCAGGAGTTCAATCTAGTTAAAGACCTTAATGTATACGAGAACATCTTTCTCGGGCGAGAGTATCGACTCCGGGGAGGATTGCTCGATCAGCGCCGCATGAAACGGCGTGCAGCAGAGCTTCTCCAAGGCCTTCAGGCGGACGTCTCACCGACTATGAAGATCCAGACATGCAGCGTCGCAGAGAAACAGATGGTGGAAATCGCCAAGGCTGTTGCCTACAACTCGAAGCTACTAATTATGGATGAACCCACGACGGTGCTGACACCAATTGAGATCGGGATTCTGTTCGACCTTATTCATCGCCTTCGTGCAGACGGCGTAACGATCATATACATATCACACAAGCTGAAGGAGGTGCGGCAAGTCTGTGATCGTGTCATGGTCCTCCGCGACGGGGAGTTTATCAGTCTAGATGAAGTTTCGGATATCGACGAACACGACATGGCAAACAAGATGGTCGGACGCGAACTGGAGCAGATCTTCCCCCCCAAACCGACGCCTACTGATGAAGTCGTCATGCGTGTAGAGGATCTTTCAGTTCCCGGTCTTCTGCATAACATCACGTTCGAACTGTGCAAAGGAGAGATTCTCGGATTCGCCGGGCTGGGGGGAAGTGGCAGAACAGAACTAGCGGAGACGATTATCGGTATCCGAAAGAAGAGTGCTGGGACCGTGTTCATCAACGGTAAGAAACGAAGCATCAAATCCCCGAGCGACGCGATTGCAAACCACATCGCGTATCTTCCCGAGGACCGGCAGGGAACGGGAGTACTCGTTGACTTCTCGGTGACAAGCAACATCACGCTCGGATCGCTGAAGAAGTACTCTCGCATTCTCATCAACCATCGCAAGGAAGCGGCCCAGACACGCAAGTACTTGAAGGAGTTCGACATCCGTACGCCATCTCTGAAGACAAAGCTACGCTTCCTAAGTGGAGGGAATCAGCAAAAAGTTTCGCTCGCCAAGAGCCTCGATTCACAGCCCAAAATCTTCATCTTCGACGAACCCACGCGGGGAATTGACATAAACGCGAAAATGCACATCTTCTCCTTCGTACACGATCTCGTGGAGTCGGGTATCTCATGCATCTTCATCTCCTCGGAATTGGAGGAAGTCATCGGCGTGTGCAATCGCGTGATCGTGATGCGAGAAGGACGTATAGCAGGGGACTTAGTCGGTAGTGAGATCAATGAGGAAGAGATCATGCAACGAGCAACGGGAGTTAAACAGGGGGTTGCAGCATGAGCTGTAAGGATATGAACACCGTAGGAATCGGGAGGAAGGGCTTGAATATGCTGAAGAGGATCGAGATGGATAAATACGGTCCGTTCCTTGCCCTGCTTGTCCTGTTTGTTGTATCGGCGTTTGCTAGCCCGTACTTCCTTCGTCTTCGAAATCTGACAAACATCCTGCGCCAGGTCTCATACACGGGGATCATCGGGCTGGGGATGACCTTCGTCATCATATCGGGAGGGATCGACCTCTCCGTTGGCTCGATGCTTGCCCTGGTGGGTGGAATTGGGATCCTGCTCCTGAACTACCTGGGAGGAGGTGCTGGAGCAATTATCGCTGTCTTCTTCGGGGCTATTGTAGTGGGGGCTGCCGCAGGAGCAACGAATGGCTTCGCCATTACCAAAGGTCGCGTGGCTCCATTCATCGTCACCCTTGGAACAATGTCGATCTTCCGTTCGCTGACGCTGTTTATCAGTAACGCTGGTGAGTTTCGCTCCCACAGTAGCCTCTATCCTAGCCTTGGGATGGGGTACTTCCTCGGACTTCCGAACCCGGTCTGGATCTTCCTCCTTCTAACGGCATTGTTCCACGTTGTCTTGTATCACACACGCTTCGGGCGCTACGTTTGCGCTGTGGGTTCGAACGAACGCGTGGCTGTCTACGCCGCCATCAAGAGCACGTGGATAAAGTTCTACACCTACGTAATCGTTGGAGCAACGGTCGG
>CAZQUT010000012.1:0-11078 GCA_964596555.1 uncultured Thermotogae bacterium | reverse complement strand
TCAAGAGCACGTGGATAAAGTTCTACACCTACGTAATCGTTGGAGCAACGGTCGGGATCTCGGCAGTCCTTCTCTCATCTCGCTTGAATTCGATCAGCTCGACGAACGCAGGAGCCGGCTATGAGCTGGATGCAATAGCCGCTGTTATCATCGGAGGAACAAGCCTGTCCGGGGGAAGTGGCTCTATCATTGGAACTATGATTGGAGCACTGATCCTCGGGATTGTAAACAACATGCTTAACATGCTTGGCGTCTCTCCTTACCTGCAAGGGACTGTCAAGGGGATCGTCATAATTGGCGCGGTCCTCATTCAGCGTAAAGGACGACGCCTGTTCTAGTTGACAGCAAGCGGGATCTAGGGAACAAGAAGCAAGACAAGAGGAGAGTGGCTGGGTATGTCAGTTCGACGGCACCAGAGACCGCACACTAACAGAATGATCACGATGAAAGAAGTGGCAGAGCGTGCGGGAGTGTCCATCACCACCGTCTCGCATGCGATCAACAAGACTCGCTTTGTCAGCGACGAGCTGGCGAAGAGAGTCAAGCAGGCTATCGAGGAACTGGACTACCGGCCGCATCAACTGGCTCAGAGCTTACGCCGAGGGAGGACACAAACGATTGCCGTTCTTGTGTCGGACATCGTCAACCCATTCTTCCCCCAGGTGGTACGTGGTGCGGAGGACTCTGCCAAGGAGCATGGTTACAGCTTGATCCTGTGCAACACTGATGAAGACCCTCAGACTGAGGGTTTCTACGTCTCGTTGATGATCGATCGTAGGGTAGATGGGTTCATCATCGCTCCGTCGATGGCAGCGGAGGAGTCACTGCGCTCACTCATGAAGAAGGACATTCCGTTGGTTGTAATTGACCGTCCGATGGAGACGTTGTCTGTCGACCAGGTTTACTCGGATAACGTTGACGGTGCATATCAGGCAACGAAATACTTGCTGGGCCTGGGACACAAGCGTATTGGGCTGATAATGGAGCTTGAGGGAATCAGAAGCTTCGACGATCGAAAAGAGGGGTGGCAAAGAGCGCTCAAGGAACAGGGTCTTTCGGCAATGGCTGAGCTGGTGCAGCAGGCCGGGCTGGAGATTGAGGGAGCCGCGGAAGCGGCCCGTTATCTGGTCGAAGGGCCTCCGCAAGCAACAGCAATTTTCGCCACCAACAACCTGATGACCCTCGGCGTGCTGCGCTACCTGAAAAGACGTAACGTGTCATGCCCGAGGGACCTCTCCGTGGTTGGTTTCGACGACCCGGAATGGGCGGCAAGCTTCAATCCAAGCATTACCTCAGTAGCGCAACAGAGCTATGAGATGGGATACAAGGCGTGCGATCTCCTAGTCGCGCGCATGCAGGAAAAGACGTCGGAATCTAGAGTTGTGCAACTGAACTGCAAATTGAAGGTTAGAGATTCATGTGCAATGCTACAATCAGAGACCTCGTAAGTACGCTAGTACAGATGGCCACTTGAAAGGGAGGACAAAAATGGCAAGACCGATCACCTTATTCACAGGACAGTGGGCAGATCTGCGATTTGAAGAGATCTGCAAGAAAACCGGAGAGATGGGCTATGATGGCCTGGAGATTGCCTGTTGGGGCGATCACATGGACATAGCTCAAGCTGCGACTGACGACGCGTATATTGAAAACAGGAAAAAGATACTGAAGGAAAATGGCCTTCAGTGTTGGGCTATTGCGGCACATCTTGCCGGCCAGTGCGTCGGTGCCCTGTACGATCCGCGCCTCGACAACTTCGCGCCCAAGGAATTGGCGGGGAAGCCTAAGGAGATACGGGCGTGGGCGATAGAGCAGATGATGCTTACCCCGAAGGCTGCCGCACGGATGGGCTGCTCGGTGGTCACAGGCTTTATGGGGTCCCCGATATGGAAATACTTCTATTCGTTCCCTCAGACTACGAAAGAGATGATCGATGATGCATTTGCACAGATTGTGAAGCTATGGACACCGATCCTCGACGAATTCGATAGAAACGGCGTTCGCTTCGCCCTGGAGGTTCACCCAACGGAGATCGCGTTCGATTACTACACGACAGAGAGGCTCCTTGAAGAATTCGATCATCGCCCCGCGCTTGGCCTCAACTTCGATCCCAGTCATCTACTGTGGCAGGGGATAACGCCTCATGTCTTCCTGCATGACTTTGCTGAGCGTATCTATCACGTCCACATGAAAGACGTTGCTGTCACTCTCGATGGAAAGGCGGGGCTACTAGGATCTCACCTCCCATTCGGTGATCTTCGCCGTGGTTGGAACTTCCGCTCGCTCGGACACGGCGATGTCGAGTTTGAGGAGATCATCCGCGAGCTGAACGCGATGGGATATGAGGGACCTCTGTCTGTAGAGTGGGAGGATAGCGGGATGGATCGCGAGTATGGAGCGCGGGAAGCGCTGGAATACTGTCGCAATGTCGATTTTCCCGCATCGCAGGTGGCATTCGACGATGCGATGAAGGACTGAAGAAGATCCTCGTTTACAGAATAACGCGCATGAAGGAGGTCGGAAACGAATGGGCAACAAAGAAGTAGGCTTTGTCGGTCAAGGTAAGGTAACGGGCGCTGATGCAAGCAAGGCAAAGAAGCTTGGGATCGGCCTCCTTGGTTATGCGTTCATGGGGAAGGCACATACGAATGCATTCAAGAAGATCCCCTACATCTACTGGCCGCCGACGGCGATTCCCGAGCTGGTGAGCGTATGTGGCTCTCGCGAGGAGGGCGTGCGCGAGGCAGCGGCACGCTACGGGTACGATCACTACACGACCGACTGGAGAGAACTGGTCACGGATCCAGAAGTTGACGTTTTCGATAACGTTGGGCCGAATAATCTACATGCTGAGCCGTGCATTGCCGCTGCAAAAGCGGGGAAGCATGTGCTCTGTGAGAAGCCGCTCGCACGTAGCGCCGAGGAAGCAAAGAAAATGTGGGACGCGGTCAAGGCCACATCAGTGAAGCACATGTGCGGGTTCAGTTACCGCTTTGTCCCGGCAATCCGCCTGGCGAAAGAGATGCTCGACGCAGGAGAGCTCGGTGAGATCTATCACTTCCGCGCTAGCTACCAGCAGGAATGGATCATGGACGCGGATTTCCCGCAAGTCTGGCGGTTGAATAAGAAGACATCTGGCAGTGGTGCCCTTGGGGACCTAGGAGCACACATCATCGATCTTGCTCGATTCTTGATTGGTGAGCCAGAGACGCTCTCCGCCACAACAACGACGTTCATCCCCGAGCGTCCTTCTCCAGATGGGAAAGGGACGGTGAAGATCGATGTCGACGATGCATTCGAGGCGATCGTTCGCTTCCGCAACGGAGCAGTGGGGACGCTTGAGGCATCGCGATTTTGTGCGGGACGGAAGAACCACATGACCTTCGAGATCAATGGTTCCAAGGGTTCCATCTCCTTTGACTTGGAGAAGCTAAACTCACTGCAGGTCTACTTTCGAGAGGAGACAAACCCACAGTTGCACGGGTTCCGCGAGGTACTGGTGACTGAGAGCGACCACCCGTTCTACAGCGTGTGGTGGCCACATGGGCACATCCTCGGTTGGGAGCACGCGCACATCCACGAAATCAATCACTTTCTCGACGCCATCGCCAACGACAAGAACGTGGCGCCGTATGGGGCGACGTTTGAGGATGGATACAAGGCTGCGGTGATCTGTGATGCCATTCTACACTCAGCGCAGACGCACACAGAGGAACAGATCGTCTATGAATGAGGAGTGAGAACATGAGCCAGTACAAACCAAAATCGGAGCACAAGTTCACATTCGGTCTATGGACCGTGGGAAACACGGGGAAGGACTCGTTTGGCGACCCGGTACGCGAACAGTTGACTCCAGTCGAGATTGTGCACCTGCTTGCCGAGGCGGGAGCATACGGAGTTAATTTCCACGACAACAATCTCGTGCCCATCGATGCCACAGCAAGTGAGCGAGATCGCATCGTCGCCGACTTTAAGGTGGCGCTAAAGCAGACCGGTCTGGTCGTCCCGATGGCCACAACTGATCTGTTCACCGATCCCGTCTTCCGCGATGGTGCATTCACTAACAGCAATCCGCAGATTCGCGCCTACGCACTGCAGAAAACTATGCGTTCGATGGACCTCGGTGCGGAGCTGGGAGCGAAGGTGTACGTGTTCTGGGGCGGGCGCGAAGGAGTGGAAACAGATGCCGGGAAGAACCCACTCGACGCAATGAAGTGGTTCCGTGACGCGCTCAACTATCTGTGCGAGTACAGTCTTGACCAAGGACACGGATACAGGTTCGCGCTGGAAGCAAAGCCTAACGAGCCTCGCGCCGACCTCTATCTGCCGACGACCGGGGCGATGCTCGGCTTCATCGAGACGCTGGATCACTCGGAGATGGTTGGAGTAAATCCCGAGGTAGCGCACGAACACATGGCGGGGCTTAACTACATGCACTCCATTGCACAAGCGTGGGACGCGGGAAAACTCTTTCACCTAGACCTCAACGATCAGAATGGAGCCCGCTACGACCAAGACCTCCGCTTTGGCAGTCAAGGGATCAAACAGGCGTTCTTCCTCGTCAAGTTCCTCGAAGATGTAGGGTATGAGGGATCGCGGCACTTCGATGCGCACGCATACCGAACGGCCGACTTGAAAGATGTCAAGGCATTCGCCAGGGGGTGCATACGCACTTACCTGATCCTGAAGGATAAGGCCGAACAGTTCAACGAAGACAGCCACATCAAGGAACTCCTCGCCCAGATAGGTGAGGCTGACGATCCGATGTCGGCCTACCTTGGTAAGTATGCGCCTGAAAAGGCGGAACAATTGAAAGCCCATCAATTCGATCGGGTCGCATTGGGAAAGAAGGGTCTCCCCTACGAAGAGCTCGATCAACTACTCATTGAGCTCCTCCTTGGGGTACGCTAATTAAGATGCAGTACCTGGTCGGAATTGACGTCTCCACCACTGCGGTGAAGGCGATCTTGATTGACGCTCGCGGTAGCGTGATTGGCTCAGCATCCACCCCGTTGAGCCTCTCCATCCCGCGGCCTGGGTGGAGCGAGCAGGATCCAGCCGACTGGTGGAATGCAACCGTCACGAGCATCCGTGCCCTCCTCGAACGGTCGAGCGTGCCGTCCGAGAATATCGCAGCGCTCGGCCTGACCGGGCAGATGCACGGAGCGGTTTTCCTCGATACACGTGGCGAGATCATCCGCCCGGCGATTCTGTGGAACGATGCACGTACAGCTTACCAGTGTGCTGAGATTGTTGATCTGATCGGTGAGGATCGCCTGCGTAAAATAGCGGGCAATCCCGCGCTTGTCGGGTTTCAGGCGCCGAAGATCCTTTGGCTCAAGGAACACGAGCCGGAGAACTTTGCCAAAGTGTGGCATATTCTCCTGCCAAAGGACTACATCCGTTACCGCCTCAGCGGGCAATTTGCTACCGATGCCTCCGATGCTGCAGGAAGTCTCCTTCTCGATCTTGCGCAGCGTGACTGGTCTGATGAGATCCTCTCTCGCCTAGCGATACCACGGGAGTGGCTCCCGGATGTCTACGAGGGGCCAGATGTGACCGGCCACGTGACAGCAGAAATGGCCCGGCTCACGGGTCTCCCTACGGGAACGCCGGTCGTCGCCGGCGCAGGGGATAACGCCGCTGCTGCCATCAGCTCAGGGGTTGTGCAGGAAGGGACGGGCCTCCTATCGCTTGGCACATCGGGCGTTATCTTCGTGCCCACAGATATGCCGCGCATCGATCCGACTGGCGCGTTGCATGCCTTCTGCCACGCAATTCCCGGGGCGTATCACCTGATGGGAGTAATCCTCTCTGCTGGAGGGAGCCTCCGCTGGGCCCGAGATGTCCTATCTGGCCATGAACCCAATGAAGCAGAACTCGACGACTACGGCACGTTCATCAAAGCGGCAACACATGTCGCTCCCGGAGCGGAGGGGTTGTTCTTTCTCCCCTATCTCGCCGGTGAGCGCACTCCGCACATGGATTCAACGGCCCGCGGAGCGTGGATTGGCCTCAGCCTTGCTCACCGCCAGGAACACATGGTGCGGGCTGTGCTGGAGGGGGTAGCCTTTGCTTTAAGGGATGCTTGGGAGCGGATGAAGATGCTCGGAATCGCACCGCCCACGCTTCGCATCGTCGGCGGAGGTGCGAAGAGTGCTGCCTGGCGTGAGATTATCGCCGCAGTCCTTGATGTGCCCTTGCAGCGTCTTGCCACGGATGAGGGCGCTGCATTCGGCGCCGCCATCCTCGCCGGTGTAGGAGCGGGCATCTACGATGATGTCCAGTCGGCGGTTGCTCAGACCGTCGAGCTGCTGGCCGAGCAAGAGGAACCGAACCCATCGCTTGTCGAGGAATACTCGGCACTCTACCGCAAGTACAAATTGCTCTATCCGGCACTGAAGCAAACCGGAGTCTGGGATGAGGCATAGCCTGTAGAGGTAATACGTCATGTGTGCTAGGAACGAAAGCCTGTGAATTAAGCATTACCAGTTCATGCGAAGGAGGAAACGATATGGACAGGCTCAGGATTCATGTGGTAGGGTTGGGAAAAGCGAACATGAGCGAGGGGTGGCCACACCATAACTTCGATGTTGTCGGTGCCATAGAGGATTATAGAAGTGAGCTGGAGACGATCGGGGATCATAACCAAATAGAATTCTTCGGGTACGATGTGCCTCAGACCGAAGGGGAACTCATGCAACTGCTGGATGCGCTTGAGAGCGAGAAAGCGGACGGCATTCTCGCGATTAGCCTCACCGCCGAGTTCTCCTCCCTCGGGCCATCGATCTTCAAGATAGCCGACTCTGATCTGCCGGTAGTTGTCTACACTAAGCCATTCAGCACGTACTGGGACGGTAGCGGCAAGCTCTATGGCGGTGATTACAAGGTGGAAGTCTGTGACTCGGCGCACATCGAGGACATCGTGCCTATTCTGGATGTTGTTAGGGCGGTTTCCCGGTTCAAGCAAACGCGCGTGCTCCTGCTGAAGGACTACGATTACGACACAACACATTATGACCCGAGAATGGCGGAACCCAGGTGGATGGGGCCATCCTACTTCAAGCGCCTGAAGAACATCTTCGGAATAGAGACGGTGCGAGCGACAAGCTCGGACCTTCTGGAATACTATGAGAAAATCGACGATGCTGAAGCAGAGATTGTCTCTCGTAGAATCGGAGATTCGACTAAGGGAATGGTCGGTCCAGCGAAGGATGACCTACTCAAGGCGAGCAAGTTGTACCTGGCAATCACAGAGATGATGAAGGATACCGGCACCAACGCTGTGACCGCAGGGTGCCTGAACTGGATAAGGCACAAGAAACTGCCCATAAGCCCTTGTCTAACTCTCTCGCTCTTAAACGATGTGGGGATACCGGCCGGTTGCGAAGCGGACGTGGAGTCCCTGATCACTCTTTGCTTTGCCCATTACGTGGGTAACCGCCCCGGCTTCCAGGGCGATCCGGTAATCGACGGAAGC
Organism: uncultured Thermotogae bacterium; assembly: GCA_964596555.1. Taxonomy (GTDB): domain Bacteria; phylum Bipolaricaulota; class Bipolaricaulia; order UBA7950; family UBA9294; genus M55B144. Next base: position 3,598 of record CAZQUT010000012.1, on the reverse strand, counting down.
AGCGGGCATGTGACCCTAGCACACTGCACGGCAGCCACAAGGTTCATGGGATATGATGAGGAACCTTTCCCGTTCTGGTTGAGAACCCACACTGAATCCTGGCGTGACCTTGCTGTGGAAACCGAGATGCGTCAGAACGATGGTGAGCCGGTCACTCTTCTGAAGCTGGAAGGAGTGATGTCTTCAAAGTCAGTTTGCTGGCCGGAGGTGAATATTCGCAACCGATTCGAGGGATATACACTCCTTGCTTATAAAGCCGAGACAGTGGCCGTGGATACTGACAAGTCTAAACTGAGCGCTGAAGAGAGGACCCGAGAGTGGGGCTGCAGAACCAAATTGACAGTGAAGTTCCCCGATGCCAACGAATTAGAGAACTTCAGGGAGAACTTCAACGGCCACCATAGGATAGCTATTTACGGTGACTGGGTGAAGAAGCTGAGGATTGCCGCGAGGTTCTTGGCTATACGGTTTGCAAATAAGCCATATCTTAGGCCTTGATTAATGTCTCTCTCAATTCTTACATGCTACACCACTTGCAAAGCCTCCCCTTTCGATCTATGATTAGCACTCGATATAGTTGACTGCTAATTCTTGGAGGTGATGCCGATGATCCGATTTGACAAACTGACTGAAGGTGCGCAGGAGTTGTTCCACGAGGCACAGGATCTCCTGACACGCTACAAGCAGAACCAGCTTGATGTTGAACACATCTTCAGCGTTCTGGTAACCAAGGAGGGCGTGGGCCGCAATATCCTGCAAGAGATGGGTGTCAACCTTGCTGGCCTGGCCAAGGATCTCGATGTTCTGCTGAAGAGCAAACCATCGATCTCCGGTCCGGTGGGCGCGCAGATTTACATCACCCCGCGTTTGGATGCAGTCGTCGCCGGTGCGCAGATGGAGGCGGAGCGGCTGCACGATGAGTTCATCGGGGTTGACCATATCCTTCTCTCGATGGCGCGCACGACGGATCCCAAGCTGAAGAGGGTCCTCGATCATCATCGCATCACGCCGGAGTCGATCTACACTGCCTTGCGTAGCGTGCGTGGGGAGCAGCGAGTGACCGATCGCGATTCCGAGGATCGTTACCAGATCCTGAAGAAGTACTCTACAAACCTGACGGAAATGGCTAAACGCGGTGAGCTAGATCCGGTCATCGGCCGCGAAGAGGAGATCCGCCGCATGGAGCAGATCCTCTCCCGCCGGCGCAAGAACAACCCCGTCCTCATTGGTGAGCCAGGCGTGGGAAAGACCGCGGTAGTTGAAGGGCTCGCACAACGGATTGTCGCTGATGATGTGCCGGACTCGTTGAAGGGCAAGGAGATCATCGCCCTTGATATTGCGGCAATGGTCGCCGGATCCAAGTTTCGCGGTGAGTTCGAGGATCGCCTTAAGGCTGTGATCAAGGAGATCGAAGCCTCAGATGGGAAGATGATCGTCTTCATCGACGAGGTCCATACAATAGTCGGTGCCGGCGCTGCCGAAGGGGCGATCGACGCGTCTAACATGCTGAAGGAGCCACTCTCCCGCGGCAAGGTTCAACTGATTGGAGCAACGACCCTGAACGAGTACCGCGAACACATCGAGAAGGACTCTGCCCTCGAACGCCGCTTCCAGCGAGTGTACGTGGGTGAGCCGTCGATTGATGAGACGGTAGAGATCCTGCGGGGGCTGCGCGAGAAGCTGGAGGAGCACCACCACGTCAAGATCACCGATGGGGCGATCGAGGCAGCAGCGAAGCTCTCGGAGCGCTACATATCCGATCGTTTCCTCCCCGACAAGGCGATCGACCTGCTCGACGAGGCGGCCAGCCGCATCCGCGTCGAGGGGAGCGGAGAAGAGGTGACCGGGGAGCAGATAGCGGGGATCGTTTCTCAGTGGACGGGGATCCCGGCCGAACGGATGCTCACCGAGGAGCGGACGCGCCTTGCGAACATGGAGGATCTGCTCCATGAACGCATCATTGATCAGGAAGAGGGTGTACATGCGATTGCCGAGGCGGTGCGCCGCTCCCGCGCCGGTCTGTCCGATCCGCGCAAACCGATTGGCACCTTTCTCTTTCTCGGACCGACAGGAGTCGGGAAGACCGAGCTCGCGAAGTCCCTCGCCGCGTTCCTGTTTGGAAGCGACAATGCGCTTTTGCGAATCGACATGTCCGAGTACATGGAGCGGCACACTACCGCACGCCTGATCGGCTCCCCGCCAGGGTACGTTGGCTACGAGGAAGGGGGACAACTCACCGAGGCCGTGAGACGTCGCCCGTACCAAGTGGTGCTGTTCGATGAGGTAGAGAAGGCGCACCCACAGGTGATGAACTTACTGCTTCAGCTTCTCGATGAGGGACGACTTACCGATGGTCATGGCCGCACGGTCGACTTCCGCCACACGATCATCATCATGACGTCAAACGTGGGGAGTGAGTACTTCAGCGAGGAACTCTCGGAGAAGGACGTGCGAGCAAAGATTGAGGAGGAACTCAAGCACATCTTCCGGCCGGAATTCCTGAACCGCATCGATGAGACGATCATCTTCCACCAGCTCTCTGAAGAGGCGGTTGCCAAGATCGTTGATCTAAAGGTCACTCTGCTCAAGAAGCGTCTGGCCGAACAAGGGATCACTCTCACACTGACCGACGAGGCGAAAAAAGTACTGGCCAAGAAAGGCTACGATCGCAACTACGGTGCTCGCCCGCTGGAACGTGCACTGAAACGGATGGTGGAGAACCCACTGGCGATGAAGATCGTCTCTGGCGAGGTGAACGAGGGCGATCACGTCATGGTTGATGCCGCGGCGATGTCCGACGTTCTCCTCATCCGCGCACAAGAGCGGACATGACCGAATCGAGATGTATCCAAGGGACTATTGCTGAACGCGGGACAAACCTTCAGGAGATAACGAGATGAGCTACCGCAACAGCGGTAGCTCATCTCGAATCCGTGTTGTCCGGAAGAATTAACCTGGCTTAGCTTTTTGCCTCTTCCTCTCTTAGGTAATCAAGGATTGCTTCCACAGCAAGATAACTGACCGAGCGGTCCTGTTGGTCCGCTAGCGCAGCAAGTCGCTCGATGGGGCGATTCGCCACCTTATTCTTGGGAACGTAGATCGATACCTTGTCTAGTGTTTGTTTTAGCACGAGAGCCTCCTTCTTGAAGTTGATAATCGACGTATTATACACGCTGCGAGGTAGACTATCAGTGCAGCGCATTACACCACTCCACTCCACGTGGAAACCTTGCTTGTTCCTCTAACGAAGACCTCGTTTTGCAGAAGCTTATTGCGTGGATGGTGCTTGCCCGAGAAACTCGCCACGCGAAAGGGGAAACCTTGTAAGGATCGCGTCTATTGACCCCGCAAATAGCCGGTGTGGATCGGTTCAGTCTGGCAAGGGAAGATGAGTAGATGTACTATTCCGCGACGCATCTGTCCGCGGAGCACAAACTAACGCTGGTGAGGAGAAGATGACAACCTATCGCATCGACAAGCACCCGATTCTTCCAATTTCCAAAAAGGAACAGATAACTTTCTTCTGGGGTGACCAGAAACTCGCGGCAAACAAGGGAGAGATGATCGCCTCGGCTTTGTTCGCCAATGGAGTCCGTAT
>CAZQUT010000011.1:0-15037 GCA_964596555.1 uncultured Thermotogae bacterium | reverse complement strand
TCGGAGACAATGAGGGAAACCCCTTCACGCACTGTGTTTCCGGCGTTGGTGTTCAGTTCCATCTCAACACGCGTCCCATCCTCATAGTCGCGCCAGCCATCGCCATCGCGATCGATGATCCCGATCCCGTCAAGTAGAGCTGCTGCCTTATCGAGCGAGTACTCGAAAACAACTGCGTCTGTTTCGGTAACTGGTCCGCCGTAGTAGTCACGGCCAGCGTAGAATGGGGACAGGTAACTGACTGGACTCCACTGCGGAACAGCAAGTCCGTTGTACAGCGTATCGATCATCGCCTGTTTGTCAACCAGGTGCGACATCGCCGCGCGGAAGTCGCGCGTGCGGTAGAGGGTTCGCAGGTTCTCGTACGTCCCGTCGGCAAGGCCGATATCCTGATTGATCCCGATCCACGAGGTTCCGTAGACCGCCACATCGGCGTCCACGAGAACGGTAAGGTCCTTCACCGCTTCCTCCCTCTTGAGGATAGGGACATCAGTAGCGCGGATGCCAAGGGCATCGAGTTCGCCGTTGCGGAACTTGAGCAGGGAAACGTCCTGGCTTGCCACCGTCAGTATCACATACTTATCGAAGTAAGGAAGCTGCGTTCCGTTCGCATCGTAGTGGTAGTAGTAAGGGTTTCGCACCAAGGTCACGTGTTGGTCAGGAGCATAGCTCTCCACCATAAACGGACCCATCCCCACGAGCTCGGCAGGATCGGTATCGAGTCCCCACGAGGAGTTGAACGTGCCGACCGGTACGTCCGGATTGAGCTTGTGGACGTACTGAGCAAGCGCGTGCTTCGGGAGGATCGGCGCACCAATCGAGTTCAGGATTGGGCGGAAGGTCATCGATAGGGTGACCGTCACCGTGTAGTCGTCAACCTTCTCCACCACCGGGTACGTATCATCCGGGAGGATGAGGATGTCGCGAGTATCGGTCTCAACATCCTCGTTGTAGTAAAGGTCATTGAACGAGAAGACGACATCATCCGCGGTGAACGGGGTGCCGTCCGACCAGTTGATCCCTTCTCGCAGGTGGAAAGTGAGCACGAGCCCATCCTCAGAGACATCCCAAGACTTGGCAAGCTCAGGCTCAATCGCCGAGTTAATTGGGTTACTATCGACAAGTCCCTTCAGCATCAAGAAGCAGTACTGTGTAGTACTCGTCTCGTGCGACGTGACATAGTTCCACTTCTTAGGATCACTGATCGCGGCACAGTAGAACGTACCGCCTTGAACGCCAGGCTCTTGGTTCTCGTAAGCAGTGCCCTCTTCTCCAAGAGGGACAATCTTCGCGTCCGCAGGCTGCGTCGCATAGCCCTGTGCCAAAACCGCAATGGCAGAACCAACCATTACCAGCATTAGTACTGCTGCAATAGCTACAAGTTTCTTCATTATATGGCCTCCTTTATCCTAATCATTGCTCACGAAGAGTATCGGTGCGACAACGCGTCCGTATACGCCTGAAGCAATTCCGGATAATCGGTACCCATTGCCGCAATTGCCTCTTCGAAATCGCCAGCTGTCAGATCAGACTCAATTAGCAAGCTTGTCAGTGCGGTTGCACCTGCAACACGCATACCTTCACTCTCACCATTCTTTGCTAGCTCTACCAGTTCATCCTGCGTTTTCGGGGCGAACGATAGGTAGAACCCACCAAGGTATTCCCCTGCCATGTAAGCCAGTTCGTCGCTATCATTACTGACAGCTTCCTTTTCGAGCTTCTCGGCAGTCAGATCACCGCGAATCTTGAGGTAGTATAGATCTGCAGCAGATAGACGAATCTCATGTGTAGCACCAGACACAGCCATAGTCTTTAGGTCATCTGCCGACATTTCGATGAGGAAATTCTGTAAAGGAGCAGCAGCAGCCTCACGAATCGCAGGATCAATGTCACCCGTCGACAAAGCAGTCAGTTCAATAACTGTCTTTTGTGAATAGACAATACTGAGAGCCATTCTTGCGGCAGTTCTAATCCCTGCTGTTTCCCCCGAAGTGACCAAAGTCTCAAGTTCGGCTTGAGTCTTGGAATCTGCATATTCTGAAGCAAGTTGCATACCAGCAGCCGCACTGATGTTGGGTGCGATACGCCCAATAATCTCGTTCCCGACGATATCCTCTAGTTCCGTTATCGAACTAGCCATGCCAGCCACAACAAAAGCAGCCAAGACACAACTTACTAACACGAAAACACGAAAGCCAGTAAGCTTCATTCTTATACCTCCCTTATTACGTTTGCTAGCGCTAACCCAACATATCCGCTTTCCGCGCACCATCACCCCCAACAACACGCAAGACAACCTAGTGGAAAAGCTTGCGCATCTTTTCAATGGTCAAGCATAGCACAGATACCTGCCTCTTGTCAATCGTTTTTCGCCACCCAGAAAACGTACATGAAGACTGCTCTACTAGTTATTCAAGGACAGAAGCGAAGAGAAGAGTGTTTCTTCGATCTCTTCTCTCGTTGTTGCGCATACCTCGGCAAGCGCCGTATCAAACGAAAGATATCTATCCAGGGGGGAGGTTGCCACCCAGACCTCGCGCAAGGCTTCTCCCCCATATGTATCGAGCAGGTAGTCCACAAGAAGACCTGCCTCTGTCTTGACTGTCTCTTGAGCAGTCATCCCGTAGTCCACAGAAGCCAACGGAAACCAGCGGCCTTCGTGACGCAACCGGCGCCCCTTTTCCACAAGGATATCGGGATCACTGGAGAGGGCCATTGCCAATCCCTCACGCAGAAGCCTCGAATATGTATCTTTGCCCCAAGCATAGACCGGGAGAACCTCTGCCATCTGATATGAAGTATCATTACCGGGGATCAGGCTGAGCGTTCCGTTCTTTGCCGAAGAGAGAGGAATGAGAGACTCGCCTCTATCTCGGATTTGTTGATCCGGGTAGAAGAAGAGCGTCATACGCTCCGGAAGATCATCCGGAGCAAGCGCCAGCTTCTCAACCATCCTCTCGAAAACGCCCTTTACCTCCGAGAGATCTGTCCATGCATCCGATGCCACTTGCGGGGAGATAAGGATCCGCAGTCCGGCGGTTTCTCTCATCTTCCATCCATCGTACAGAGCGAGAAGACTCCGCACTTCGTCCGCGTTCTCCCCCTCTCCTAAGTGATAGGCCAATGCCTTTGACTCGGGGAATGCTCCTACCGCAATAGCGCACCTAGCAGCAAGACTGATCTCATCTTGCGAAAGATCCTGCACGTGCCAGGTGCTACACTTTATCCACGCGGTGTCAGGGAACCCTCCTCCCAACAGATAATAGACTGATAGGAATGGAAAATCAGAGCCACTTCTCCCTTCTTCTATCCCTGTGGCATACCAGCGCACCCCGATCTCCGCCAAGGATGCTGAATCGATCCGGCGAAGAAGGTCTTTAGTTGAACCCCTTCCCCATGCTTGTTTTACCGAGCCGATTCCTCCCTTTGTTTCAATAAGGAACTGCACGAAAGAGGCTGCTTCCAATGCTGGAATATCCTCTGGAGAAGCCTCTCCCTGCACGGACAGTCCAAGCAGGTTTCGTAAATCGGCGAACTGAATAGATGCAGGGCAGTACGGAGAATCAAACTGTTCATACAGTGTCTCAGACCATTTACCTCTCTTCTCCATCACTATAAGTTCGGGTAAGGAGTAGTATAGCTTCTGAGGAAGAGCGGCAATCACCGCGTGAAAATTGCGCTGTGGATCAGAGGCATAGAGAGCCACGCCGTGCTTCAGCAGACTTGATCCGCATTGTCCCCAGCCAAAAGCAAGAACAAGTTCAGCTAGCCGTCGGCGTGGCGACTCACCCACAAGCAGATCGAGTGGGGCTATGTAGCCTCCCCGCGACTCCGGATCCTTCCGTTTCGCGATTGATGTCTGCATGGCATTGATATCATCGTGGATGAAGACATCAATCGGATCAGGGATGAGGTCAGAATCGACTTGTAGCAGTTTGACAAGATCATTCAGATCACGCTGGAGGTCATCGGAAAGTGCCCGGTGGTCAGCGATCCCCGTTCCATCTTTCTGGTACCACAGGTTGAAGTGATCCACGTCAAACCTGACAGTCCCCGCTCTTTCAGGAGCGGACATTGGCTCCACCCACAACAGGATCAAAAGGACCAATATCCCAATCGCAACACCGGCTATGGCAAACCCGCCGATCAACGATAGCAGGGGCTTGTTCTTTATCCTGTGCCACAGAGCATGCCAGTTCATATCTAGCATTATACTCGCAAGGTCGCCAAGCGCATTCGTTGACACTATGCAGGAGGGTGCTATACTTACCTACTGAAGTTGAGTTTGACAAATTCCTCAGTAAAGGAACCCGGACAGGAGGATGGGCCATTGACGTACTCAAGGCCACGTCTGGATCGAGTTTAGTTTCCGAAGCCCGGTCAATCGGGCCGTGAAGGTGATTGTTGTCGCTGGCTACCTTAAGTGAGAAGAGCTGAGACGAATCGATCAAGGGCACTGCCGGGTTCATGAAGCCATTAATGTTCAGGAGATGAGGGGCGGGGAGTTAGTCTAGTATTGAGAGGTAACTCGTATCCCTATTAAGAGATTATCATGCTGACTACATCTATCGAAAGATTGCTTGCTGATGCTTGGGCCACGCTCAAGCTTCCGTCTGTTTCGTTCACCGTCGATCCTTCCGAGCGCCCGGAATACGGGGACTTCTCTTCCAACATCGCCCTTGTGGGAGCGAAGGCCGCAGGAGCCGCGCCGCGGGACCTGGCAGCGCGCATCATCGCTTCCCTGCCAGGTGATGCCTTCGCACGAGTGGAGATAGCCGGTCCGGGGTTCATCAACCTCCACCTTAAGCGTGAGATGATGCACGCCTGTCTAGAAGAAATACTCGATGACGAGGGTGGCTTCGGCCCGAGACAGATTGGGAAAGGGATCAAACTACAGGTGGAATTCGTCAGCTCGAACCCCACCGGTCCTCTCACCGTTGGGCACGGACGCCAAGCTGTACTCGGCGATGTCCTCTCTTCGCTGTACGCCAGCCTCGGCTACGAAGTGAGCCGCGAGTACTACTTCAACGATGAGGGGCATCAAGTCGACCTCCTCGCAGAGTCACTGTGGGCGCGCTATCGTCAAGCCTTCGGTGAGGACGCGTCCATTCCCGAGGAAGGCTACCAGGGCGACTATCTGATCGGGCTTGCAGAGAAGATCAAGGAGGAGACCGGGAACGCCTACCCCGTCTTCGATGAGACGGCATCCACGTTCTTTCGCGAGCGTGGCGTCAGTGTAATCAAGGACATGATCAAGGACGACTTGGCGCAGCTTGGGGTAAGATTCGACAACTGGTTCAGCGAAGCGGATCTTCATCGCCGAGGCGAGGTGGAAGCAGCGCTCGAAGCGCTGAAAGACCGCGGGGGAACATACGAGCAGGACGGTGCGATCTGGCTCAGGGTAGAGGAGAACGGAGGACTGAAAGACTCCGTGCTCATCCGTAGCGACGGGAGGCCAACCTATCTCATGGTTGACATCGCCTATCACGTCGACAAGTTACGCCGCGGTTTCGCCCGCGTCATCGACGTCCAGGGGGCCGATCATCACGTGGAACAGTCGTGCATGCAGGCGGCGCTTAAGATCCTTGACTATCCGCAGGATTTTCTGAGCTACGCGGTGCATCAGTTTGTTAGCATCGTCGAAGGGGGAGAGACACTGCGCATGTCGACCCGCGCTGGACGTTTTGTCCTATTACGCGATCTCACGAGCGAGCTTGGCCGCGATGTCGTTCGCTACTTCATGGTCGCTCGCAAGCCGGAGGCGCACCTGCAGTTCGATCTCGATCTGGCACGCGCGGAATCTCTAGATAACCCGGTGTACTACATTCAGTACGCCCACACGCGCATTGCCTCCATCTTCCGCAAGGCAGGAAAGATGCTCGACCCACACGACATTGACCTATCACCGCTTGCAGCGAGCGCTGAACTTGATCTCATCAAGCAGCTCGACTCCTTTCCACAGGTGGTTGAAGAAGCGGCGCTGCGCTTTGCCCCACACCTACTGGCGGAATATGCGCTTGGACTGGCGCGCGCGTTTCATGCCTACTACGCCAACCACCGCGTTCTCGGTGAGGAAGTCGGCCTGATGCAGGCCCGCCTCGCCCTATTGACAGCGATACAGGGCGTGTTCAAGCGCAGCCTAGAGATCCTCGGTATGTCAACTCCGGAGATGATGTAATGGCGTGGGTAGATCGACTAAAGAAAGGACTAAGCAAGGCTCGTTCAGGATTTGCTGGTTCGCTGGGAAATATCCTCAAGGGCGGCAAGAGGCTGACCGCAGATCAGATGGAGGAGATCGAGGAGATTCTGATCGCCGGTGACGTCAGCGCAAGCCTGGCGATGGAACTGACGCAGAACCTGTCCGAGCACAGCCGGCAAGAACTGGCGAACGGCGGGCTTATGGACGTCCTTGAGCAGGATGTGAGAGAGAGGCTAGACGGATGCGAACGCGCATTGGCACTTCGCAACGATGACCAACCGACGGTGATCATCATGGCCGGCGTGAACGGTTCAGGGAAGACGACCACCGCCGCCAAAATCGCCTCACGCTTGCGTGTGCACGATCCGAAGATTCCCATCACCTTCGCTGCCGCCGACACGTTTCGCGCAGCAGCGATCGATCAGCTTGCCGTATGGGCCGAGCGGATTAAGGTAGACCTCGTTCGCCACAGCATCGGCGCCGATCCATCTGCGGTGGTCTTCGACGCCATCGATCATGCGCAGCGGGTGGGGGGAGTGCTTATTGTCGACACAGCTGGGCGCCTGCAGACGAAGCACAACCTGATGGAGGAACTGGCCAAGATGGAACGGACGGTAACGAAGAAACTCGGGCGTGGCTCCGACGAGCGCCTCCTTGTCCTCGACGCCACCACTGGTCAGAATGGCATCTCGCAGGCGACGCGCTTTCATGAAACGATAGAATTGACGGGAATCGTGATCACAAAGCTCGATGGGACAGCGAAGGGAGGCGTGGTCCTCTCCATATGGGATCAACTCCGCCTCCCGCTTCTCTACATCGGCGTTGGCGAGGACAAGGAAGACCTGCACGAATTCTCCGCCGAGCAGTTCGTGGAGGCGCTGTTTGAGAATTGAGACATCGGAGGATCGGGAGAGCGAAAAATTGAATGATTGAATCATTGAGTGATCGGGTGATTGAGTAGTCAAATCGATCAATCTCTCACTCGCTCAATCGTTGTAATTTACGGAGGTGTTTTACAAGTGAAGTACGTCTATTTTTTTAGCAAAGGAAAGAGCGACGGGAGCGCCTCGATGAAGGACCTCCTCGGAGGCAAAGGGGCCAACCTCGCGGAGATGGCCAGCCTTGGGATTCCGGTCCCACCCGGATTCACGATCTCTACAGAAGTCTGCCGCTACTACGAAGAGCACGATAAGGCCTATCCAGAGGCACTTCAGGGCGAGGTGGAGAAGAACCTGCACCAGCTTGAAGAGGTCACCGGGATGAAGTTCGGCAGCGCCGAGTCGCCGCTCCTGGTTTCAGTACGATCTGGTGCTGCAATCTCGATGCCCGGAATGATGGACACCGTCCTCAATTTGGGCCTCACGGACGAAACCGTGAAAGGCCTCGTCGCCCGCACGGGAAACGAGCGCTTCGCCTACGATTCCTACCGGCGTCTGGTGCAGATGTACGGTGATGTCGTCCTCGGGTTAAAGCCGGAGAAGAAGACCGACCTCGATCCGTTCGAGGAGATACTCGATCAGGTGAAGGACAAGAAGGGCGTAAAGCTCGACACCGAACTTGAAGCCACTGACCTCAAGGAACTCGTCAAATTATTCCAGAAGGCGATCGTAGATCGGCTGGGGGTGGAGTTCCCGCAGGATCCGGTGAAACAGCTGTGGGGAGCGATCGACGCCGTCTTTGGCTCGTGGAACAACCCTCGCGCGATTAAATACCGTGAGATCAACGACATCCATGGTCTGATCGGCACCGGCGTGAGCGTGCAAACGATGGTCTTTGGAAACATGGGGCAGACTTGTGGCACCGGTGTTGCCTTCACCCGCAATCCCGCCACCGGAGAGAACGTCTTCTACGGTGAGTACCTGATGAACGCGCAGGGAGAGGACGTCGTTGCCGGAATACGCACGCCGCAGCCAATCTCCACGCTTAAGAACGTCATGCCTGAGGCGTACGAAGAGCTGCTCCAGATTCGCAAGACATTGGAAGATCACTATCATGATATGCAGGACGTCGAGTTCACAATCCAGGACAAGCACTTGTACATGCTGCAGACGCGCACTGGGAAGCGGACCGCTGCGGCCGCGGTGCGAGTTGCGGTAGAGATGGTAAATGAGAAGCGCATTTCCAAAGAGGAGGCACTGACGCGTGTGACGCCAACGCATATCGAACAGCTCCTCCACCCGATGTTCGATCCGGCGGAAGAAGAGAAGGCAACACAGTTAACGAAAGGCTTGCCTGCCAGTCCGGGTGCAGCAACTGGAGCGGTCGTCTTCTCCGCCGAGGAGGCGGAGGCGGCAGCCAAGGAAGGAAAGAAAGTCATCCTTGTGCGCAATGAAACTTCCCCGGAGGATATCGGCGGAATGAGCGCGGCGGAAGGAATTCTCACTGCTCGCGGAGGGATGACGAGCCACGCCGCGGTCGTCGCACGCGGAATGGGCAAGTGCTGTGTCGCCGGTGCCGGCGAGCTTGTAGTCGACTACATTGCCGGGAAGTTCACCGTTGGTGGGCAGACGGTCAACGCTGGTGACCCAATCAGCCTCAACGGATCAACAGGCACAGTCTATTTGGGAAGCGTTCCCACGATCGACCCTGTGCTTTCCGGAGACTTCGGCACACTCCTTTCCTGGGCCGACGACGTACGCCGTCTTGGCGTGCGTACCAACGCAGACACGCCGCACGACGCGGCGCAGGCCGTCAAATTCGGCGCCGAGGGGATCGGACTCTGCCGCACCGAGCACATGTTCTTCGAGGGAGATCGGATCATCGCCGTACGTGAGATGATCCTCGCCGACGACGAACAAGGACGGCGCGAACCGCTGGAGAAACTCCTCCCCATGCAGCGAAGCGACTTTGAAGGGATCTATCGCGCCATGGGAGAACGACCGGTGACCGTACGCTTCCTCGACCCCCCGCTGCACGAGTTTCTCCCTCATGACGAGGAAGGCCAACGGGAAGTAGCCAAAGTGATGGGCGTGTCAGTAGAGCGCATCGCCGAGAAGGTTGCCGCCCTGCACGAGTTTAACCCGATGCTTGGCCACCGCGGCTGTCGGCTGGGGATCACCTACCCGGAGATATCAGAGATGCAGGCTCGCGCTATCATTGAGGCCGCATGCAATGTCTACTCCGAGGGAGTGAAGGTTCACCCGGAGATCATGGTCCCGCTGGTGGGAAATGTGAAGGAGCTGGAACTGCAGCGCGCGCTGATCGAGAAAACAGCGGAAGCGGTCCTTGCGGAGCGCGGTCTATCAAAGGCTGAGATTCCGTATAAGATCGGAACGATGATCGAGGTACCGCGTGCGGCGATCACCGCCGATGAGATCGCCCGCGAAGCGGAGTTCTTTAGCTTCGGCACGAACGACCTTACCCAGATGGGTTGCGGATTCTCGCGCGATGACGCGGGCAAGTTCCTGAAGGAGTACGTGGCTAAGGGAATTTACACGCACGATCCGTTCCAGGTCCTCGATCAGGACGGGATAGGCAAGCTCGTCAAGATGGCCTGCGAACTCGGGCGCAAGGCCAGGCCGGATATTCACCTTGGGATCTGTGGAGAGCACGGCGGAGAGCCGTCCTCGATCCACTTCTGCCATAAGGTAGGCCTCGACTACGTCAGTTGCAGTCCGTATCGCGTCCCCGTGGCGCGTCTCGCTGCGGCGCAGGCAGCGCTCGAAGACAAGTAAGACGAATCTGAGCTAGCGTTTCACCCAAAGGCCGGGAGAAATCCCGGCCTTTCTTGTTGTCAAGGGCGCCTTTCCTTGATCTCTTCTTCTGAGTTGGCCAATCCTATGAAACGCCCTATCCTGGGGTTTGCTTGACACACAAGCCACTGGTGACATACTGTGATGAAAGGAGAGAATGATGATGAAGAAAGTGGTGATAGTTGGGTTGTTGGTTCTTGTGGTGCTTGCAGGTGTCGGATTGGGAAAGGAGATTGTCGTCACCAATACCGCTGATAGCGGCACGGGGAGCCTTCGCTGGGCACTGCAAACAGCACGATCTGGGGATACGATCACATTCGATCCCAGCGTCTTCCCTCCAGATGATCCAGCGACAATTCTTGTGCGCAGTGAGATCCCTCCCCTTCTATTTGGCAACCTAACCATTGATGCAAGCAATGCCGGCGTGATCTTGAATGGGGAACTTTCTGAAACAAGTGGTGTTAGCGGCATAGTCATCCGATCGGCTGCCAATGTTGTGCAAGGCCTGCAAATTGTGAATTTCTCGCAGTGCGGCATTTTCATGTCAGGACTAGCAAGGAATAACACGATTGGGGGAGATCGCAATACTGGCAATGGACCCTTCGGCCAGGGGAATGCGATCGGACAATGCAACGGCGGGATTGTCCTCTGGGGAATGCAAGCGACTGGCAACACGATTCTTGGTAATGTCATCGGTACGGACATAACCGGCACTGAGAACCTCGGCAACGTGGATGGCGCTACTATTGGTGGCGGAGGAACACGGAATGTCATTGGACCTGACAACCTCATTGCTCACAATCGTGAGAGCGGGGTTCTTATCGACGGGCCAGATACATCAGGGAACACGATTACGCAAAACCGAATTTGGAATAATGGGTGGGCTGGGATTCGATTTGAAGGTTTCTACACAAGTGATGCAGACTTCGTGTTGGAGACAGTGGATCCAGCTGCGGGGCTGATCAGTGGCCGTGCGTGCGCAGGATGCGTAATTGAATTCTTCTCTGACACAGATCTCCAAGGTGTTCTCTATGAGGGTAGAACGACTGCGAATGAGGATGGGTTCTTCCAGCTGTTGACAGGCACTGCTCTGTCAGGGCCGAATCTCACAGCCACAAGAACGGATACATCAGGAACCACTAGCCTGTTTCTTGGACCACTCCTTGTCGTCGCCGAAGTTGCAGCGCTCCAAGAGGGCAACAACCTACTGAGGACGCTTCTATTGGCTCCGCAATCAGAAGAACTGGAGTACAACCGCATAGGGGTTATGCATGCATTGCTCGACTCCGCTGGAACGGAGGACTTCGAATTTCTGATTAACATGATGGATTCGTTCGGGCTGATGTGGGACAAGTTCTACATTGATGTTCCCGATGGGAACGAAGTGGGTGTCCTTGAAGGCTACTCCGATGGGAACATTACTTCCACACAAGACATGTTGTTCGACGAGTTCATTGAACGTGGATGGAAGATCGTATTGGGTCTGGTTTATTGGGATGAATCGGCAAATGAGCGCGTAGCGCAGCAGGGGCTTGACTACTCCCGATACGAAACCGAAGAGGAAGTGCAAGCGTATCTCAACCATATTCAATCCATGGCTCGCCATCTCAAGGGGAGAATCGAGTACTACGAAATCCTCAATGAACCAAATGCAGCAATAGGTTCTCAGCAATACGTTCAGCCCGATGACTATATCAACCTAGTCCGAAGAGTAGCCCCCATTATCCGCCAGGAAGATCCGGGTGCAGAGATTGTGTTCGGTGCCGTAGCGTCAGCGTTCTCCGGAATGGGGGATGAAGGGATCGAGTATCTATTCTCGATTGTGGAATCTGATGTGGTGTCTTTTGTGGATGTAATTTCTTGGCACCCATTCAACGGTGAATCACCAGGTGATCTTGCTTCAAGAGATTACTACTATGGTTATCCTGATCTGGTGCGACGGATCAAGAGTGTGGCAACCAGCTACGGTTTTAGCGGCGAGTTCATGGCAAGCGAGCTGTTCTGGAGATCTCCTCCAACCTGGGAAATTTGCATAGGATGTGGAGGACCTGAGTCAAGCATTATCCAGGCTGCCAAGTACTATGCTCGGGGGATCACACTCCATCTGGGGTTGGATGTCATCGTTGGGGTTGGGGGGCTCCATACGGTAAAGCTCATCCATACAGTCGTACGGAATCTATGCGTCGCAATGGCCGGGCACGAGGCGATCGACATGCCGGCGGAGGTCGACATCGACTATGAGCCAGTCGCCTATTGCTCCTTCCGATACGAAAACGGCGATCGGATGCTTGCAATTTGGACCGACGGAATCGCACAGGATGAGGATCCAGGTATCCCGGCAACGATCCGATTCCCTGGATTGGCTGCTGAAACCGTCACTGGAATTGACGTACTCCACGGTTTCGAACAGGAACTTGTCTTCGAGGTTGACGGTGACGACACGATCATTCGAGACCTGCTCGTCAAGGACTATCCCATCCTCATCCGTCTTAGCGACGTAACGATGGGACCGGACTACGAAGAGACCGTCGGCGATGGATTCCATCGATTCGGAGAACCAGGTGCAGGCACGGCGTCCGATCGCGACGGCGATGGAGTTCCGGACGACGAGGACTACTGCCCCGATTGGCCAGGGAGCCTTGAGATGGACGGATGCTGATGGACGCCACGAACATTCCGAGGCGATGTAAGATGAGACGTGCGCTGCGAAACAAGGCGGGAAAGATGGCGCGAGATCTTCTAGTCGCGCTGCTGTTGTTGCTTGCTCTCACAGCTACAGCAACTGCTCGTGAGATCGTCGTCACAAGTACAGCCGACAGCGGAACCGGAACCCTCCGTTGGGCACTGCAATCCGCTCTCTCGGGCGACATCATCACCTTCGATTCCATCGTTTTCCCACCCGATGATCCGGCGACGATTCATGTGCACAGTGAACTCCCTCCCCTTCTATTCGGTAACCTAACCATCGATGCAAGCAATGCCGGAGTGATCTTGAATGGGGAACTTTCTGAAACAAGTGGTGTTAGCGGCATAGTCATCCGATCGGCTGCCAATGTTGTGCAAGGCCTGCAAATTGTGAATTTCTCGCAGTGCGGCATTTTCATGTCAGGACTAGCAAGGAATAACACGATTGGGGGAGATCGCAATACTGGCAATGGACCCTTCGGCCAGGGGAATGCGATCGGACAATGCAACGGCGGGATTGTCCTCTGGGGAATGCAAGCGACTGGCAACACGATTCTTGGTAATGTCATCGGTACGGACATAACCGGCACTGAGAACCTCGGCAACGTGGATGGCGCTACTATTGGTGGCGGAGGAACACGGAATGTCATTGGACCTGACAACCTCATTGCTCACAATCGTGAGAGCGGGGTTCTTATCGACGGGCCAGATACATCAGGGAACACGATTACGCAAAACCGAATCTGGAATAATGGGTGGGCTGGGATTCGATTTGAAGGTTTCTACACAAGTGACGCAGACTTCGTGGTGGAGACAGTGGATCCAGTTGCAGGGCTGATCAGTGGCCGTGCGTGCGCAGGATGTGTAATTGAATTCTTCTCTGATACAGATCTCCAAGGTGCCGTCTATGAGGGGAGAACAACTGCGAGTGAGGATGGGCTCTTCCAGTTGTCGACCGGCACTGCTCTGTCAGGACCGAATCTCACAGCTACAAGAACTGATGCACGTGGAACCACAAATCGGTTTCTTGGGCCATTTGATATCAGCGCTGTGAGAGATGAGCTCCAGAAAAGTAATAATCTACCGAGCGTTCCCTTTGTGGGGAAGCGATCCGGGGAGCTTCAAGATAACTGGATTGGCGATCTCTGGAGCGGGATGTGGCAAGCTCCTGATTACGGGCATACGTTCGATACGAACGTGTTCGGCCTTGGCCTCAAGCGAATTCGAATTGCTGTCAACTCCGCAGATATTGCAACCGTAAATTGGTCCCATCCCGAATTCTGGATTGACCCTACGTATGACGCCCTCATCTCGACCCTTGCTGAGCAGGGACACAGAATCCGCTACATCCTCTCATTCTGGGACAAAGACAACAGCTCATCGCAGCAGACGTTACCATGCGAGCGGTTTTCAACACAAGAAGACGTCGATCGGTATCTTGAGTTCGTGCGTTTCATCGTCAGGCACTTTTCGGACCGCGTCGAAGGGTACGAGATCTGGAACGAACCGAACGTTGCTCCCGATTGTGGTCAGCAAATTGCACTGGGCGACTACCTAAACCTCGTTCGAAGTGTTGTTCCTGTCATTCGCGAAGAGGCACCCAAGGCCAGCATCGTGATTGGATCAGTTACCCCGCTTCCGTTTCTAGGTGCCAAGGACTACCTGTTTGGGATACTGGAATCAGATGTCTTGCCTCTTGTTGACGGGATTTCCTGGCACGTTGGCGGTCCATCCCTTGAGTACGATGAGTGGCGCGATTACTGGCTTGCCTACCCATCGATCGTTCGAGAGATCAAGGAGACAGCTTGGGCGAACGGATTCAGCGGGGAATTCATCGGCGATGAGCTGATTTGGCGAACCCCACTGAATCCTCATCCGCTTGGCGCGGAGCAATGGCTGTATAGCCCTGCTGTCTCAGCGAAGTACTTCGCGAGAGGCATTGTCATGGAGCGTGGAATGGACCTGACGGTCGGCCTTGCTCTGGATGCACTTGAGGTTCTTCCGCTAATGGTCCGGGCGATAACGAACTTGTGCACTGTCATGGCTGAGAGCGAGGCGGTCGATCTGCCGGTGGAGATCGACATCGAAACCGACGGCCTCGTTGCGTATTGCGCCTTCCGATATCCGAACGGCGATCGAATACTGGCAATCTGGACGGACGGAATTGCACAAGACGAGGATCTTGGCATCCCAGCAACGATCACGCTCCCGGGATTGACTGCCGGAACTGTCACCGGCATCGACGTGCTCGACGGGTTCGCGCAGGAGCTGGTCTTCGAGATCGATGGAGACGACACGGTCGTACGTGACCTCCTTGTCAAGGACTATCCCATCCTTATCCGCCTCAGCGACATCACGTTTGGACCGAATTACGAAGAGACCGTCGGTGATGGCTTCCATCGATTAGGAGCGTTAACTTCTATGGAGGTCGCGGCGTCGATTAACCAGCTAGCGGTGACAT
>CAZQUT010000010.1:10813-16212 GCA_964596555.1 uncultured Thermotogae bacterium | reverse complement strand
AATACTCGCACACAACGTCGTACAGTCATGGAGTTACTTAAGCAATTTCACCAAATGCACCGGACAAAGCACTACTCTCAACGAACCGAGGGGAAATACACGCGCTCAATCGAACTCTTCTTCCTGTGTTATTGTGAATAGCTCTACCACACATAACGCCGTGCCTTGTTGCACGCTGGCGGTTCGGCGATGATATGCCTCAATGAATGGGGGGGTAGTCCGATGCCTTTATCCGAGGAAAGCCTAACGACGAGGCACATCTTACGAACTTGGTGGCCTCTTGCGGCCAGTTGGGCGTTGATGGCCCTTGAGGGTCCAGCGATTTCGCTGGTGGTCGCCCGCTTGGCCTTTCCGGAGATTCATCTTGCCGCATATGGAGGCTTGGTCTTCCCTCTCGCGCTGCTGGTCGAAGCACCAATCATCATGCTTCTCGCCGCCTCGACAGCCCTCTCCAAGGATTGGAGTGCCTATCGAAAGATCCGGCGATTCATGCACCTGACCAGCGGGATACTGACCACCCTACACTTACTCCTTGTGCTAACACCTCTATACAGTTTCTTCGCGCGAACACTGATTGGGGCTCCGGAAGAGATTATCGAACCGGCACGGCTTGGCCTGTTGATAATGCTTCCGTGGACATGGGCGATTGCCTATCGCCGATTCAATCAAGGGGTCCTGATCCGATTTGGACACTCGCTTTCCATCGGTGCTGGAACCGTAATCCGCCTGTTGGCAAACGGATCGATACTCCTTGCCGGGTACCTGTTGAAATCGTTCGACGGGATTGTGGTAGCAACCGCAGCCACGTCGGCTGGCGTGCTAGCCGAGACCTTCTACGTAGCTTGGCGTGTGCGCCCTGTCCTCCAGACTCAGCTTCCCAAGGCTCCGAAGTCTGGTGAGGGACTGACGTACGGTGCCTTCTTCCGGTTCTACATTCCGTTGTCGCTAACGTCGATCATCCTTCTGGGAACCAGGCCTATCCTGAGCGCCGGAATCAGTCGGATGCCAGATGCGCTCGATTCGCTGGCCGTCCTTCCGGTGGTTACGGGGCTGACCTTCCTTCTGCGAAGCGCCGGTGTTGCTTACAGCGAGGTCGTGATCGCCCACCTTCATCGTCCCGGTGCGACACGAGCGCTACGTCGTTTTGCGGCCGGGATGATGATTGTCACCAGTGGTGGCCTCCTCTTGATTGCGGTTACACCACTCGCCGGGTTCTGGTTCGGCACGGTGACCGGGCTTGTTCCACGGCTTGTCGAGCTTGCTAGGAATGCCCTATTCTTTGCCCTGCTCCTCCCCGCGTTGTCGGTTGCGCAAAGCTGGAATCAGGGAGTTATTCTTCAGAGCAAGAAGACACGCAGCATCACTGAGGCCGTGCTGATCTATCTGGTGGTCTCGGTCGCTATACTGTGGGCTGGTATCCGGATAGGCCGATTCAGCGGGATCTACGTGGGACTCCTATCGACGGTCTTCGCAGAGGGGTTGCGTACCTTCTGGCTGTGGCTACGGAGTCGCAATGAGCGCGATGTCCTTTACGAGTGCGACCGATTGAGCGCAGCTAGTCAAAGCAATCAGTGAGCTTGCATGAAAGAAGTACTCGTTGTCGCATACGGAAGAACGTGAGCAATGACGCTCTCAGGCTACTTGTTGCAGCTGGGCGCGGAGGCTATTCTCTCACTGCGGGTAATGCATAAGACAGGGAGTAACGCCATCTTACAGCAGAGAGCAAACAGTGGCTGACTATGGGCAACAAGGAGATGCAGATGAAGTTCATTGATCTACGCAGCGATACAGTAACTAAGCCGACAACAGGTATGCGCGAGGCGATGGCAAGTGCCATTGTTGGGGACGACGTCTACGGTGAGGACCCAACCGTCAACCGCCTGCAGGAGATGATGGCCGAGCAGCTGGGGATGGAGGCGAGTTTGTTTGTCGCCAGTGGCACAATGGGAAACGTGGTTGCCATACTCACCCACGCCGGACGAGGAGATGAGATGATCCTCGGCCACCTCGCTCACACATTCCTCTACGAGGGAGGAGCGGCAGCAGGACTTGCCGGAGTGCATCCTCACATCCTCCAAAACGAGGAGGATGGCACGATCGATCTGGATGCGATCGAAGAAGCAATCCGCCCAGACAACGTGCACTTTCCGGTAAGCCGGCTTCTCTGTTTGGAGGACACGCACAATCGTTGTGGAGGAACTGCAATAGCTTCACAATATATCGATGCCGCCGCACAACTCGCACACAGCCATGGGATGTCAGTCCACCTCGACGGTGCGCGCCTGTTCAATGCTGCTATTGCACTCGGCGTCTCCCCAGCAGAACTAACCCGTAATGTTGATTCTGTCATGATCTGCCTTTCCAAAGGTCTCGGAGCGCCGGTCGGCTCCGTTCTCTGTGGAAAGCGCGCATTCATCGACCGTGCGCTACGGATGCGGAAGATCGTTGGTGGAGGGATGCGCCAAGCCGGGATCATCGCCGCCGCCGGTGTCTACGCACTGGAGCACAATGTCGATCGCTTGGCTGAGGATCATGCCAACGCCGCGCGCCTCGCCGCAGGGATCGATTCCATCCCCGGACTCACGTGTACCTCGCACGGCGATCCACATCGCCAGCCCACCAATCTCGTCTACTTCACCGTCGATGGAACAGCCACCGGAGACCCAACCATGAATGCCAACGTTCTCTCACTGCGTCTGCATGAGCGCGGAGTCCTTGCTAACGCGCTTGGTAGCGTAAGCCAAATGCGCATGGTGACCCACATTGGAATCAACGCAGCGGACATCGAGCAGACAATCGCCGCCCTGCGGTCATCGATGAAAGAGACATAGGTCCAGCCCTACCCTGAACTAAATCCAGCCCCCGGCGGAGGAATGACCTACGCCGCACGGAAGCAAGCCCTTACCCTGGTCATACGGGTGGTGAGAGGAGTGTTTCCGTTATCTGCCGTAATCCTCCTCTGACCCATAAACATTGGAAAAGGGGGATATGATGAAGGGGCTAGTGACTGTGACAGTAATCACGCTCCTGTGGGGAACGCTAGCGATCGCTGGACCGCTGGAGTTCTTCGCCGGCGCGGGGCCATCTGCTGCCGCTCTGGGGAGCATCAACGAGGGAATTGGCGTAGTTAACATTATTATAGGGGACCTCAATATCGATCCCCGGTTCACAGGGAATGTGCTAGACCTTCCTGACTTGGGAAGTGGCCTCGCATACAGCGCCGGGGAGCGCTACTGGATTACCGATCGCTTCGCACTCGGAGGCGAACTTACATACTTCAAGAGCACATCTACTACTTCTGGCACGTACGACACAAGTGATAGCACTGAGGTTTCAAACGTATCGCTTGACCTACAGTGCCAAAGCATCGGGTTGCTCATCGGAGGAAGATTCACGTTTCTCGATGTCGGGCTTAGATTAGCCGTCGATCTCGGGGTGGGCTACTACTTCTCCGGGTTCAATACAGACATCACGTTCGAGATGCCAAGCGACTACCAGCCCATTTCCATCCAATTGCCCTCCGGGCAGGCACACTACAACGGATCGAGCTTCGGGATCGAGGGCGGCATATCCCTCTCTTTTCCCATCGCCGATTGGATAAATGTCGGCACATCAATCCT
The DNA here is from genome assembly GCA_964596555.1 of uncultured Thermotogae bacterium. Lineage (GTDB taxonomy): Bacteria > Bipolaricaulota > Bipolaricaulia > UBA7950 > UBA9294 > M55B144. The sequence goes on along the minus strand of CAZQUT010000010.1, from coordinate 12,592 downwards.
CTACCGCTCGCTAACGGTGCAACACCTGACCGATGGCGAGGGGAACGGGTTTGACTTTGACGGAGACGGCACGGCGGAGGTGGCAGATTTCAGCGGAATCACCGTTCGATTCACCATCGCTTTGGACATTAATCTCTCCCTGTGAGCGGAGAAAAGGAGTGATAGAAATGAAGAGAACGAGGCTCTACCTTCTGCTGGGGATGCTGGCCCTCGTCGCGTTGGCAATAACAGGTTGTTTTGATACGCAATCTGCGCCAAAGGCGATATTCAGCGCCTCACAGCTGCAAGAAGTAATACCATTCACCGCAAACTTCGATGCAACGTTGTCCTACAACCAAAACGGCCAGATCAAGTCGTACTTGTGGGACTTCGGCGACGGTGCATCGGGAAATGGAGCACAGGTAACGCATGATTACGAAAAAGATGGTACGTATCGCGTCTCACTGACGGTTATCAACAGTCAAGGCGCGTCGGGCGCGAGTTCTCTAACGGTGCATGCCCTCAACATACCTCCTACAGCAACGTATTCCTACTCTCCTAGGAGCATGCTCGATGATGACTTCATCGTGGGCGCGAGCGAATGGATCACGTTCGACGCGTCGGAATCAACGGACAATGAAGAGATCGTCTCCTACAGTTGGAACTTCGCTGACGGATGGAAGAATGAGGGGCAAGTTGTCAAGCATCGTTTCCTGTGGGCAGGGACGTACAACGTGGCGCTCACTGTTACAGACAACGATGGCGGAAAAACGACATACCTGCACGAAATCAACGTAATGGGCGGCCCACCATGCAACGCTGATCTGGAAAGCACAAACGAATGGAACGCAGGAGGGCACAAATGAAGCGGATAGCCCTCCTCTTGGTCATCGCCCTGCCAATTGTCCTCACCGGTTGCGCGCTCGATGACGTGATAAGTCCGATGGTGAATAAGATCCCCGAGGCTGTGATCGATGCGTCTTCACAGCAGGGACCAGCCCCACTGCAGGTACAGCTAAGCGCTCACTACTCGCACGATGATGGAACGATTGTTTCCTACTACTGGGACTTCGGCGATCCACAGGATCCGATGCCGGGGACCGGGCTGACCGTCAATCACAACTACGTCCACCCAGGTACATACCTTGTCAAACTTACCGTGACCGATGACGGAGGAAAGCTAAACTACGAGAAGATCGTGATCACCGTGACTAATCCCGCTCCGGTGGCAAGCTTCTCAATGGACAACGATGCGCCTGTTACAGGGGACGATGTATCATTCACCGCTGCCGGGTCTTATGATGCCAACGGCACGATAGTCTCCTACGATTGGAACTTCGGCGATGGAAGCACCGGCACCGGCGTAGAGACCACACACACCTACAACGATATTGGATACTACATAGCAATCCTCACCACAACCGACAATGACGGAGCAACCACGGTCGTGCGTCATGCAGTAGATGTACATGAAGACACGGACTGCAGCAGCGGAGGTTGCGGAGGACCAGACATCCCGCTGGCGGTGATCACCGGCCTCCCTTCATGTTCAGGCGGAGAGACAGGAGTGGCGGTCCAGCTCGATGGCTCGGCCTCACGCGCCGCTGATGGGGTAATCGTCTCCTATAAATGGGAGTTCGGTGATGGACAAACAGGAACTGGTGTGAGTATCAATCATGTATATCAGCAGAGTGGAAGATACATCGTCACCCTCACGGTGAGAGACGATGCGGGAACGAAAGCGACCGCATACGGAGCACTTGACATCAATACCAGCAGCTGCGGGTTGCCCACGCTGTA
>CAZQUT010000010.1:4398-10713 GCA_964596555.1 uncultured Thermotogae bacterium | reverse complement strand
TTATAGGTGCTAAACCACCCGCTTTGCAGCGTTAGTACTCGTTAAAGTAAGTGTGCGTGATTTGGTCGACGTTCATCAACGTCCCATCACCAGTGAAGTACTCGGCGGTAACGATCAGCGGCATCGTCCCGCGCACATCAAGGACTCCCCACATAGAGGTACTGATCGTTAGGATGTCGGACGTTGAGTAGTACTCGGTCTCGTGCGGATCGAGGACGACATCGGCCGTGTACTGCATCTGCCCCTGAGCGTCGTAAAACTTCAGTGTCGCCGCTGCAGGAGAGTCGTTTGGGTTGACAATGGCAATCCCCGTGTTCTGGCTCGACGTGTTGGAGTAGTTGAGGCCGTACCAGTAGTAGGAGTAGTCTTTCGTATCTGGGATCGGGTCAATGACGTTGTCCGATGCCATCCAATGGTCACTGATGAACGTTTCCACGCCGACGGTAAGCATTCCCGGAGTTTCCAACAGCGCCAACCCCCACGATGTATCCGTGGTTCCCGCGATGTCACTCAGGATCTGATAATCTGATTCGAACGGATCGAGGTCCCCCGACACGGCGTCGATCAGCGAGCCATAGGCATCGTATACCTTGAGCGTGTAGTACGTGTTGCTACCACCCGAGTTCATGATGACAAACGCGGTGTCCTGATCGGCGTAGCTTGCATAGTAAATCCCATAGCTGTAGGCATAGCCAACGACAGCTAGTAGAAGCGTCAACAGTACAAGCACGGCCGTGATGATTAATCCTTTCTTCATAGCATCCTCCTTTAAGATATGGATCGAGTCTGTCGCCATTCTACTGGATGATGGAGTTGAAAAGAAGACCGCTCCTTCTGTGCCACTTCTTATGGGGAAGCGTGGGGGTCGGAATATACAGACAGTGCTATTCGTAGTTGCTGACAATCGCGGATACGCGTCCTTTCAGGATTCCAGCCAGGTACTCACCGGTGTACGATTCCGCAATACCGGCCACATCCTCCGGCGTGCCAGTGGCAATTATCTCTCCGCCTCCATCTCCCCCCTCCGGACCCATGTCGATGATCCAATCGGCGGTCTTGATCACATCTAGATTGTGCTCGATAACAACGACAGTGTTCCCCGCCTCAACCAGGCGATGAAGTACCTCCAGCAGCTTCCCCACATCGGCTGAGTGCAACCCGGTGGTTGGTTCGTCGAGGATGTACAGGGTCTTCCCCGTCGATCTCTTGGATAGCTCCTTGGCAAGCTTGATCCGCTGCGCCTCACCTCCGGAGACCTGTGGTGCGGGTTGACCAAGCTCGATGTAGGACAACCCAACGTCGTACAGGGTTTGCAGCTTGTTGCGCACACGCGGGATGTTGTAGAAGAAGGTGAGCGCTTCCTCGACGGACATGGAGAGGACATCGGCAATCGACTTGCCTTTGTACTTAATCTGGAGCGTCTCCCTGTTGTAGCGCGTTCCTTTGCACACGTCGCACGGTACGTAGATATCCGGGAGGAAGTGCATCTCGATCTTCTCCTCCCCCTGTCCCTGACACGCCTCGCATCGTCCACCTTTCACATTAAAGCTAAACCTTCCTGATGTGTATCCACGCAGACGCGCATCCGGCGTGCGAGCGAATAGCGAGCGAATGTCGTCGAACAGCTTGGTGTACGTTGCGGCGTTGGAGCGAGGGGTGCGCCCGATCGGCGACTGATCGATCTCTATCACCTTGTCGACATGCTCGATTCCCATGATCTTGTCATGGTCGCCGGATCGTCGTGTCGATTGATAAAGCTGCTGGGCTACACCACGGTAGAGGACGTCCTCAACAAGGGAGCTTTTCCCTGACCCGGAAACACCGGTTACGCAGACGAACTTGCCGAGTGGAATCTCAACATCGATCCCCTTCAGGTTATGCTCGCGAGCACCAATGACGCGGATGTATTTCCCGTTCCCGTCGCGACGCTTATCGGGGATGGGAATGAAGAGTGTTCCCGCCAGATACTGTCCGGTGATCGACTCTGGGCAAGCAATTATCTCGTCTGGCGTGCCGGCGGCGACGATCTCTCCCCCGTGCGCCCCTGCACCCGGTCCAAGGTCAACGATGTAGTCACTTTCACGCATTGTCTCTTCATCGTGTTCGACGACGATCACCGTGTTCCCAAGATCGCGCAGCCCTTTCAGTGTCGCTAGCAGACGCCTGTTATCGCGCTGATGCAGCCCGATCGATGGCTCGTCGAGAACGTACAGTACGCCTGTCAACTGGCTTCCAATCTGTGTTGCAAGACGGATGCGCTGTGCCTCCCCACCGGCGAGCGTCCCTGCCTGTCGGTCAAGGGTGAGGTAGCTAAGACCTACCGAGACCATGAATCCTAGCCGCGCCTTGATCTCCTTCGAGATTTGTTTGGCGATCATCTCCTCTCGCTTCGTGAGAGACAGGTTCTCGAAAAAGGTGAGCGCGCTCTTAATCGACAGGGCCGTCACCTCGTGAATGTTCATCCCGTTGATAGTCACCGCCAAGACCTCTGGCTTGAGGCGCGCACCGTCGCAGACAGAGCAGGGGAGGGTGGCCATAAACTGCTCCAGATCACCGCGCCACTGATCGGACGTCGTCTCCCGATACCAACGCTCCAAGTTTGGGATGACACCCCTGAACGCCCGCGCGAACTTACGTGTGTGCCCCTTGGTCGACGTATAGTTGAACTTGATCTTCTCCTTTCCGCTTCCATGCAGGATGATGTCGAGCTTCTCGGCAGGGAGCTCGCCAAGGGGGGCATGCGGATCGATGTCGAACGTCTCGGCAAGCCCGCGCATCTGAGATTCGAACCAGCGCCCCTTGGAGTTCGCCCACGGGAGGAGGCCACCATCGAGGAGGCCCAGGCGCGGATCTATAATTAGGTCGGGATCAATCTTCTTGCTGTATCCCAGTCCGCTGCACTCGGGGCAAGCGCCATAAGGATTATTGAACGAGAACATGCGTGGGGATAGCTCTTCGTAGCTCACGCCGCAGTGGATGCAGGCGTAGTGCTCGCTGTACAGGTGTTCCTCCCCATCCTCAGTAAGCACACTCATCATCCCTCCGCCGTGCTTCAGCGCCGTCTCCACCGAATCTGCGATGCGCGCCCGCTTGCGCGGCTCCACGACCACACGGTCAACGACAATCTCTATCGTGTGCTTGCGCTGCTTGACAAGCTCGATTTCCTCGTACAGGGTCCGCACAACCCCATCAACGCGGACACGCGTGAACCCCTCTTGGCGGATCTCCTCGAACGTCTTCTTGTACTCGCCCTTTCGCCCCCGCACTATCGGCGCGAGGATCTGCAAGTTCGATCCGCGAGCAAGAGACATGATCACGTCGATGATCTGAGTAGCTGACTGCTGCGTAATCGGACGACCGCACTTCGGGCAATGCGGATGCCCGACACGCGCATAGAGAAGCCGCAGGTAATCGTAGATCTCGGTGACCGTCCCCACCGTCGAACGCGGGTTGTGGCTCCTCGTCTTCTGGTCAATCGATATCGCGGGGGAGAGGCCTTCGATAAAGTCCACATCTGGCTTTTCCATCTGCCCGAGGAACTGGCGCGCGTAGGCTGAGAGCGACTCCACGTAGCGCCGCTGGCCCTCCGCATAGATTGTGTCGAAGGCAAGCGAACTCTTTCCCGAACCGGAGATCCCGGTGATGACGACGAGCTTATCGCGCGGGATCTCCAGATCGATGTTCTTCAGGTTGTGTTCCCGAGCTCCCTTCACCCGTAGCATGCTCATAGTTTCTTCCTTAAGCTCCGTATCTCGTCACGCAACGCCGCCGCCTCCTCAAACTCCAACCTGTCCGCGGCCTGACGCATCTCCTTCTCCAGTTGCCTTATCTTCGACAGTGCTTCCGCGGGCGAGACTTTCTCCAGATCATCCCGCATCGGCACGGCCGGTTGCGGCGCATTAATCGTCTGCGCGATGTCGGCGATGTTTCGTTTGATGGTCTTCGGCGTAATCCCGTGTTCTTTGTTGTACGTGACTTGGATCGCCCGTCGCCGGTTCGTCTCATCGACGGCATAGCGGATGGAGTCGGTCATCCTGTCGGCGTACAGGATTACCTTTCCACGCACGTTTCGCGCGGCACGTCCGATCGTTTGGATGAGCGCCGTCCCGGAGCGGAGGAAACCCTCCTTGTCCGCGTCGAGGATCGCCACAAGCGATACCTCAGGCAGGTCGAGCCCCTCGCGCAAGAGGTTGATCCCCACTAGGACGTCAAACTTCCCCAGCCGCAGGTCACGCAGGATCTCGATGCGTTCAAGGGTATCAATCTCGGAATGTAGGTAGCGCGCCCTCACCCCGAGGTCGACCAAGTACTCCGTAAGGTCCTCGGACATACGCTTGGTCAGTGTTGTGACGAGGACCCGCTCCCCGTGGTCGACAACAGTCCGCACTTGCTCTATGAGGTGATCGACTTGGCCGGTCACAGGATGAATGGCCAGTTCCGGATCAACGAGTCCGGTCGGGCGGATGATCTGCTCGACCACTCGGCGCGAGTGGCTCAACTCGAATGGCCCGGGCGTAGCCGAGGTAAAGATGACCTGATTCAGACGCTCATCAAACTCGTCAAACATCAGCGGCCGGTTATCCAGTGCCGAGGGGAGACGGAAGCCGTAGTCAACCAGCGTCCGCTTGCGCGATCGATCCCCGTGATACATCCCACGCACCTGGGGAACGGTCTGATGCGACTCGTCGATCACCATCAGGAAATCCGATGGGAAGTAGTCGATTAGCACCGATGGTGGCTGGCCTGGGAGACGACCGTCGAGGTGGCGCGAGTAGTTCTCGATGCCGGAGCAATAGCCCATCTCCTGCATCATCTCCAGATCGTAGCGCGTCCGCTGACCCAGGCGCTGCGCCTCCAGCAGCTTCTCCTCCGTCTTAAGCTTCTCCAACCGCTCTTCGAGCTCCTCATCTATCTCCTCCGTCGCTTGCTGCATACGCTCACGGGGGGTGATGAAGTGCGATGCCGGATAGATCGTGATCTCGTCCTCCTCGCGCAGTGGATGACCGGTGACCGGTTCGAGGATGGCGATCCGTTCAATCTCATCCCCGAAGAACTCAAGGCGCACGATATCCTCTTGGTAGGCGGGAATGATCTCCAGCGTGTCCCCGCGTGCGCGGAATGTCCCCCGCTCAAAGCCAATCTCGTTTCGCGTGTACTGCAAGCCCACCAGCTTGCGCATCACATCGTCGCGATCATGCGAGCTTCCCCGAGCAACGTTGATCGACATATCGCGGTAGTTCACCGGCGACCCGAGCCCATAGATGCAAGACACCGACGCAACGATGATCACGTCCCGTCGCTCGAAGAGCGCCGAGGTCGCCGCGTGGCGCATGCGATCGATCTCATCATTGATCGACGAGTCCTTCTCGATGTACGTATCAGTCTGCGGAAGGTACGCCTCGGGCTGGTAGTAGTCGTAATAGGATACGAAGTAATGCACTGCATTCTCAGGGAAGAGCTCGCGGAACTCGTTGCACAACTGTGCCACAAGCGTCTTATTGTGAGCCATCACCAGCGTAGGGCGCTGCAAGTTCTGGATCACATTAGCGATAGTGAACGTCTTCCCCGTGCCAGTCGCGCCGAACAGCGTCTGGAACTTCTCCCCTGCAAGGATTCCTTCAGTCAGCTCGTCGATCGCCTGCGGTTGATCACCCTGCGGCTTCATATGCGGCGAAATGCGAAATCCAGCTCTTTCTCCCACCTTTAGCGTATGCATCCTAGTGTACATGGTAGCCTCGATGCACAGGTGGATCAATAACTATGTGAGGCCAGATCCCTATTCTAACTTGAAAAGATCCGAGAAATGACGCACGATTCTTCCAATTCGGAACTAAAATGGAGGCTTCACGTGAAAAGAGTATCACTACTATTGCTGATCGGGATCTTGCTTGCTTCGCTACTCGCGTTTTCCCAAGACACATCGACTCCCCCAGACACACAGGGGCAGTCTCCCACCATCGCCGCCGTCGTAAATGGCGAGCAAATCACCACGGCCACTTTGGAGGCTGCCACTTCCATCTCGCAGATCTTCCAAATTCTGTTCTCCCAGCTCCCACAGGCGTTTGGACAGAGCCTCCTTTCAACTCCAGAGGGGACGGCATTTCTTGATCGCTATCAACGGGACGTACTGGACCAGATAATCGACAGTCGCATTATGGTCCAGCAGGCAGTGGCCTTAGACATGAAGACCGATGAGGCGCAAATCGCCGATCAGGTACAGTCACGCCTTGACCAGATCATGCAAGAGAATCAAATGACGATCGATCAGGTAGAAGCAGCTCTCGTGCAGCAGGGATCATCTCTCGATGATTACAA
>CAZQUT010000010.1:1194-4298 GCA_964596555.1 uncultured Thermotogae bacterium | reverse complement strand
TGCGCTTTGCAGTGGGAGGAAAGAAGTTCCGCGTAGCTCTCCGCCCAGTGGCCGAGATTACCTCGTGCGTCATCAGCGGGGGCATACAGTACGGCAATGATGTTTGTTGTCTGCTCATGAATCTTCGTCGTCATCGCGTCCTTTACCGGATTCCCGCACGGCTCCCATCCCGCATCAGTCCTCCGACAGACGAGAAGTAGGTCTAGCAGGTCAATCGTCTGCCCGGAGTGGTTGAACACGTATGCCTCGCCGGGAACTCCTCGTCTGATCAGCAGGTGTATGCCTGCGATATCAGCATCGAAGATCGAACCGGGCAGCCCGGAGGCAAGGCTGATCGCGTTGTTCACATCGACTGGGCCATTGACCAACGGGAAGTGATCGTTGAGTGCAGCTCGCAGAAGGAACTCGCTCGCCGGCTTCCCTCGCCCGCTCGCGTGATACTTACCATAGCGCAGCATCTTGCGCACACGCTTTCGCACCTCGGAAGGGACATACTCTTCTCCGGTTTTCTGTGCCGCAAGAATGGCTTCGGCGAGGAATCCCGGGGAACTCTCGGTAGCTAGCGGTGATTTGATCCCCTCCGCCCAGATGAGCGCAGGGAGGACAGGGCTTGGGCGTAGGTTGTCATCGATCTCAAGGACGTACTCCATCATTACCTCCCTTTCAATGGGGAAGCGATTAGATCGTACCCGTCCGCTCCTGTGACCTCCACATTGACGAACTGTCCGACCTCAAGATCGCTCCCTTCAACATAGGTGATGCTGTCAACATCCGGCGCTTGGGTGCGCGAGCGGGCAAGCCATGTTCCATCCTCATCGCCTAGCGCGTCGATCATCACTTCCATCCTCGATCCACGCAGGGAAGCATTGCGCTCGAAGACGATTCCTTGCTGAGCAAGCATCAGCTCGCGCACGCGCTCTTCCTTGACCTCTTCAGGGATCTGGTCCGGCATCAGCGCCGCCGGTGTGTCCTCCTCCTGTGAATAAGGGAAGACGCCGACGTGGTCGAAGTGCAGTTCCTTGACGTACTGAAGAAGCTCGCGAAATTGGGCATCAGTTTCTCCTGGGAAGCCGGCGATGAACGTTGTGCGAATGGCGATACCGGGAACGCGCGCACGCAGCCTCTCGATCAGCTTCAGCGATTCATCTCTCGTTGCCCCGCGTCCCATGCGGTGGAGGATGTCATCGTTTAGGTGCTGCAGTGGCAGATCGACGTACGAACACAGCTTCGGTATCTCGGCGTAGGCATCGATCATTTCCGGCGGGAAGTGCGCGGGATGGGTGTAGAGAAGGCGCAGCCAGCGCAAGTCGGAAATGCTCGCCAGTCTTGCCAGCAGATCGTGGATACGCACACCTCCCGGATCGTCAGTCCCGTAGACAGTGGTGTCCTGTGCGATGACGTTGATCTCGCGCACGCCTCGCTCCACCAGCTCATTGGCCTCGGTAATGATCTCCTCTGCCGGCCGGCCGTGATACGCCCCTCGAATGAGGGGGATGGTGCAGTAGGTGCACCTGTTGTCGCAGCCATCCGAGATGCGCAGGTAAGCGGTGTGTGTTGGGGTGAGGAGGAAACGACCGCTGTCGCAGGTCGACGTAAAGCCACAGGCGGTGAGTATCTCCTCATCCCGATTTAAGCCGAACACTCCATCCACCTCGGGAAGACCAGCGCGCAATTCCTCTTCGTAGCGCTGCGCCAGGCATCCCATCACAATCAAGCGCTGACACTGCCCCTCTTTCTTGTAGCGGGCGTAGTCGAGGATTGTGTCTATCGACTCACGCTTGGCTGGCTCAATAAAACCGCAGGTGTTGACGATGATAATCTCCGCCTCTTCCGGCGGCGCGCCAACGATTGCCCCAGAGGCGGCAAACCGGGCGAGAATTCGCTCGGAATCCACTAGATTCTTAGCGCAGCCCAGACTCGTCAAGTGCACACGTGGTCGCCCACGCGTCGTCTCATCGCTCACGGACATCTCGTCTCCTTTTCTGTGGCACAACCAAACAGAGCACGATAGAGCAGCTCTCGGAGGCTATTTCTTCGTTGAAGCCTGGTTTGCAACAGAGTTTGTCGCACTCTCGATCTCCTCGGCATTGCCCAGGTAGTAGTGCTTCAGTGCACGAAGGTCATCGTCAAGTTCATATACAAGCGGAAAGCCGGTGGGGATATTCAAACCCGTAATCTCATCCTCGGAGACGTCATCCAGGTACTTTACCAGTGCACGCAGACTGTTACCGTGCGCCACGATCAGCACGCGTTCCCTCCGCTTAAGAGCAGGAACGATCACTTCGTGCCAGTACGGGAGCACCCGTTCCAGCGTATCTTTCAAGCATTCGGCGGCAGGAATCTCCTCAGGCTTGAGGTGCGCGTAGCGCGGATCAAACCGCGGATGTCGCTCGTCGTCCGGCTCCAGCGCCGGTGGCCGAACGTCGTAACTGCGCCGCCACTGGTAAACCTGCTCCTGCCCATACTTTTCGGCCGTCTCTTTCTTGTGCAGTCCCTGCAATGCGCCGTAGTGCCGCTCGTTCAAACGCCACGATCGGTAGACAGGAATCCACATCTGGTCTAGCTCATCCAGCGCGATCCACAGCGTGCGAATTGCCCGTTTGAGAACGGATGTATACGCCACATCGAACGTGTATCCATCATCGCGGAGGATCTCGCCAGCACGCTTGGCCTCGCTTAACCCACGTGGGGAGAGATCAACATCCGTCCAGCCGGTGAACCGATTCGCCAAGTTCCATTCGCTTTCTCCATGCCGCAGTAAGACCAGTTTCATGCTCATCTCAAACTCCTTTGTCCCTCGCTTCGAACAATGCGATGCCCGCCGCTTCCGGTTCATCTGTTTAATCGTCCGACAGGCAGCATCGTGGAATTATACCAGCTGCAAGCGCCCATGAGCCAGCAAGCACATGCTGCACGCATTGTTGCTTCATGAATGACTCACTCTGAGGGTAAACGAAAAGCGGAAGCCACAGGCCTAACCAGAGTTCGTTTTCTCGCGGCAATCTCGCCTAGAGTCTTGTTTCATCGAATACAGCGCCGCACACAAGGTACGACGCTACAGCCACGTACTCGTGGCATAGAAGACCTGTTTGCCTGGCGGACAG
>CAZQUT010000010.1:0-1094 GCA_964596555.1 uncultured Thermotogae bacterium | reverse complement strand
CTCATCTTCAGTGAATTAATGTACGCAGGGATCTGTACCCGGTGAGATTAGTCGGCGGATGAAGTCTTCTTGGACGTTGGGGAGCTAGCTGAGTTATGCGAAGGCTTTGAGCCATGCGCACTTCTGCTCTGTGAGTCTCTGCTGAGCGAGTCATTGGTACCCTTCTCTGGCTTGGAGTCAGTCGATGGCTTCGTTTCCGTAGAGCCATTGGGCTCCTTGCCCTCGCTTCGCTTTTCCGCAGAATTTCCCTTACCCTTGCGAGCGTAGTCAGTTTTGTAATATCCACTCCCCTTGAACTGAACCGCCACGCGTGGCACCATCCGCCGTGTCTCCTTGCTCCCACACTCGGGGCACACCGGAACATCGGCTTGCGCCTGCTGGCGAACTAAGATAGTGAACTGATTACTACAAGATTCACACTCGTAACGATAGAGCGGCACCTTCAACCTCCTACGCACCACGGCACGACCTAGCCGTTAGCACTGCATATTTGTGACTGCCAATAATCTTAGCCTGAATTAATACGTCCGTCAAGGAGCGACAATAGATCTTCATCCACGATCGAGGTGAAAGCCATGTGACAAGCGGCGAAGGAAAACGTTCTTGTTGATCGGGCCATTCGCTCCAAAGTAGTTGGCACAGAATCGCACCGCGCCCGCCAACCTCTCCTCGGCATCCCTGGTAGTTTGTTCTCCACGGACCATCCGGTGAAGACTCTCCCACGCTCCCGAGCCTGCGTCAGGGAGGCTGCCAACGACAGCCTCAGAATAGCCGTCACTCGCAAATCCCTCCATCCTCCAATCCGGGTAGCTCCATTCGCTCAAGGCAGGATGTTTCCCTACCCTTCCCGCCAGAATTACGGCCGGAATGCGGCCAAGGCGGTGCTTGGGGGGAACACGGCGCGTCATCCACCGCAATACGCTCGCCACCTCATCGCACGCATCGAGGTAATCAACCTCAACAGGACATGAGACCTCCTGGCACGCGCCGAGAAGGTCGATCGGATGGATACCGCGGCACTTCATACCCAAAGAAGTTAGTACCTGCCGCATCGTGTCTGTCGGACCGGCAAGGCCAAGGCACACCTCACCGTT
>CAZQUT010000009.1:0-16469 GCA_964596555.1 uncultured Thermotogae bacterium | reverse complement strand
TGGGGCGTCACCTGCCGCCGCATTCAACGGGCACAACGGGGACTGGATCGCTATACTTTCCTGGAAGGGGTCTTTTTGTCGCTCTTTCTTAGTGTAGTCCGAGGTGAATAATGGCTGAAGAAAAGGTATTTCTCGTGCGCGTTCTCGATCTGGAGAGAGACAGTGGGTACTTTCACGCCCAGTCAGAAATGTTTGCCGCGGGCGATCGCTGTATAGTTGACCACAACGGTCTTCACATGGGCCTCGTGATGAGTGTCCTCGCCGCGGGTGAGGGGATCGGGAAGCAGCTTGAACACGTCGTGCGTAAGGCAACAGCAAGCGACATGGACGCGTATGCCCATAACCAGGCCGATGCGGAGCGGGTGCTTGCTTCAACGCGGGAGGTAATCGTGAGCCACGATCTGCCGATGCACCTCGTTGCCGCCGAGTACACGATCGATCGTGCGCACTTGCGCATCTACTTCACGGCGCCTCATCGGATCGATTTTCGCGCCCTCCTGCGCGATCTCGCAGGACGCTTTGGGGTGCGCATCGAGCTGCGCCAGATGGGGGCACGCGACGAGGCCAAGCTGAAGGGGGGGATCGGACGCTGTGGCCGCGTCTTGTGCTGCCACCAGTTCTTGCACAATCCAACGCCTGTCCCGATGGAATTTGCTTACGATCAGGAGCTGTTTGTTCCTCCAGAACGGATAACGGGGGTCTGCGGACGCCTCATGTGCTGCCTGGCCTACGAGCATAACGCTTACAAGGCTGAACTCGCAGGGATGCCTAAGCTCGGCGTGTGGGTAAGCTACAAGGAGAAACGGGGAAAGGTGATCGCCCACAACATCTTCAGACACACAGTCACCCTCCTCACGGGGGAGCACGACCGGATCGAGGCGGAACTAGCGGACATCAAGACCCTTCCTGCGTCACGGCGACAGAGGGACTAATCCGGCCACCCTTGCTCACAAGACGCATCAGATCCTCTTTAGACAAGGTGGCTGCAATCTCGATTCCTTCCTTGGTGTAGCCACAAATCGTCACCCGCTCCCGTTGCGAAAGGTTGTGCAACTCCTGCGTCATGCTGTAGGGGAGGAGGAGGGAAACGTCGCTCTTGCCCTGCGATAGAGTCTCCTGGATGCGCGCGAGTAAGACATCCATGTTCTCGCCACTACTTGCCGAAATTAACACAGGCTTGTGAAAAGCTTCCGTGTCCATGTCTTCTTGGGATGTGAGGTCAATCTTGTTCAGCACATCGATGAGCGGCGGACGTTGCTGATCGCTTCCTGTGAACACCTCGTGATCGAGGGTGTCAATGACGGCTTCGTAGTCCTCGCTACAACTCGGACGGGAGGAATCAACTACGTGAAGGATCAGATCCGCATCACGCACCATCTCCAGTGTGGAGGCAAAGGCCGGGATCAGTTGGTGCGGAAGCTTACGGATGAATCCGACGGTGTCCACGAACAGTGCCCACTGTGAGGTTCCGATTTTTCCCCGCCTGACGGTCGTTGTCAGAGTCGCGAAGAGCTTGTCCTCAACAAGCACATCCGCCGAGCAAAGCCGGTTGAGAAGCGTCGACTTTCCACTGTTTGTGTACCCGACGAGGGCAATAAGCGGGAGAGGCCCCGTGCGACGCTTCTTGCTGCGCAGTTCGCGTTCCCCGCGAGCCTTAACGAGCCGATCTTCGAGTGTGTGGATGCGACGATTGATCTTGTTGCGATCGAGTTCAAGCTTCGTTTCACCTGGTCCTCTCGTCCCGATACCTCCACCGAGCCGGGAGAGAGCGTTTCCCCATCCGCGCATGCGTGGGAGGAGATAACGGAGCTGCGCAAGCTCTACCTGTAGCTTTGCCTCCTTCGTTGTCGCTCGCTGGGCAAAAATGTCCATTATTAGCTGTGCGCGATCGATCACTTTCGTCTTCATCTTCTCTTCAAGGTTTCTCGCCTGAGCGGGCGAGAGCTTATGGTCGAAGATGACCACGTCCGCGCCCAGCTCGTGCGCCGCCGCTTTTACCTCGGTCATCTTTCCCTTGCCAATGAAGAAGGATGGATCGGGCCGCGTGCGGTTCTGCACTACCTCAAGGAGTGTTGGAATCCCCGCAGTGGAAGCGAGGGCTGTGAGCTCACGCAGGGATTCGTCGACCTTGCTCCCCGGTGTCTGTATCGCAACAAGGATCGCCTTCTCGCTTCCATAGACGCGCGCCCGCTTCCCGAGGTGATCCTCACCGAGGTGATCCTCACTGGGGTGATCCTCACTGGGGTGATCCTCGGGGAGAAGGGGCCTGCTAGCTAACTCGTTCAATTTCGCCTCCAACGCCGTGAAGTTTACGCGCCATACGCTCGTACCCGCGGTCGATCTGCTCCAGGTTGTCGATTGTGCTCTCACCCTTTGCGGCCAGGGCAGCAAGGACGAGTGCCGCACCGGCACGAATGTCAGGCGCGCTCGCGGCGGTCGCGTGTAGTTCATCGACTCCGGCAATCACCGCTTTTCGCTCGCGCACGTCTATTCTTGCCCCCATCATGCGTAGGGCCGAGGTGTAGCTGAACCTGTTCTCGAAGATCCGTTCTTCCACGATACTCTCTCCCTCGGCCAAGCTCAACAGCGCGACAAGTGGAGGTTGCAGGTCCGTCGGGAAGCCAGGATAGGGAGCAGTAATTGTGTTGATCGGGCGCGGCCGTCCGGTCATCGCAAGCGTGATTGCATCATTATCCTCGTCGATATCACAGCCCGCCTGCGCAAGGAGGGAAAGAAGCGACCGTAGGTGTTCAGGAATTACTGGCTGCACCGTAACTGCGCCACCCGTGATCGCGGAAGCTATGAGGTACGTCCCCGCTTCCATCCGATCAGGGATCACGGCATGCCGCGCACCATGCAGGCCAGTTGTCCCTTGGATATAGAGTGATCCGTTCCGGTATTCGATCTCTGCACCCATCTTCGTAAGCAAGGCTACGAGGTCCATGACCTCAGGTTCCCACGCGGCGTTTTCGATTACCGTCTCGCCCACGGCCAGTGTGGCACTCATCGCGATCTGTTCTGTCGCGCCCACCGATGGGAAGGGGAGGTTGATCCTCGCCCCGCGTAATCGATTGGCAACGAGGGTGACTGAGGTTTCCCCTTCGCTCACCTGTGCTCCAAGTTTTCGTAGACCGAAGAGGTGAAGGTCAACGGGGCGCGCGCCGATTCTGCATCCACCAGGCAGGGGAACAACAGCACGGCCAAGGCGAGCAACGAGCGGACCGAGGACGAGGAAGGAGGCGCGCATCTGCTCAACAAATAAGGCCTGCGCCTCGGAGCGGAGATCCTCCCCTCCCGCTATTGACACACTGTTCTCGTCTCGCACAACGCGCTTCCCGAGTGAGGAGATGGTGGAGAGGATCGTGGAGACATCGCGCAGGTGCGGTACGTGATCGATTATGACCTGTTCTTCGGTCAACAGGGAGGCAACACACGCTGGGAGCGCGGCGTTCTTCGCGCCAGAGATAGGAACTACTCCTGAGAGCGGGCGACCGCCCCGGATTACAAAGTGCCCCATTAGCTAGGGAGGTAGCGCTGCGGGTCGACGGGGAACTCTCCGTTTCGTATCTCGAAGTGCAGATGGGGGCCGGTGGAGAGGCCTGTGTTCCCCGACTCGGCGATCGGTTGTCCCACCTCGACGTACTGCCCGTTGGCGACGAGGATGCTCGATAGGTGGCCGTAGATGGTTAAGTATCCGTCGGCATGCTGGAGGACAAGCATCGTGCCGTACCCTTCTGGATCCTCGCTAGTTAGTTGCACCTTCCCTGGCGCCGCAGCGCGCACCATGGTCCCAACGGGAACGTCGATGTCGATGCCATTGTGATGATGTCGGGTTCCGAGGACCGGGTGGATACGCCACCCGAACGGAGAGGTGATCTCTCCCTCCAACGACCAGATGAACCTCGTATTCTGCCCATGTGACAGACGAACAACCGCTTGCCACAGGTTGGTGGTCGCCCCGGGGATGAGGATTCGCTGTCCAGCAAAGATTCGCCCGGGATCGGTTATGCCGTTGGCCCGCGCGATCTTATCGATCGATACACCGTAAGTGATGGAGATATCGGTCAGCGTCTGGCCGCTCTTGATCACGTGCACTATCCCATCGGATGAGGCATATAGGGTCATCCCCGCTGTGATCTCGCCGATGGAGACAAGGTTGTTGTCCGCCATGATCTGCTCGGGAGTGACACCCATTTGAGAAGCGATCTGTGCGAGCGTCTCCCCTTGGGTAACCACGTGTGTGAGGACCCCTGCCGCTGTAGTGGGCTCGGTAACCGGCGTTTCTGTGGTTGTCTCTTCACTTGGCAGACCATCACCGGTGCTCGGTGTACCGGGAGTAGTCGTTTCGCCATCGGTTGGCGACCCAGTCAGCGGGATTACATCGATCAGGCCTGTGGCCGCATCTGTTGGCTCTGTCGTGGTTGCTGTTGTCTGGCTGGTTGGCGTCGATCCCCCAGAACTAAGGAGGATGGGAATCAGAATAACGGCAACAAGAACGAGGAGCGCCAACAACACACGATCTTTGCGAATCGGTTTTTTCTCAGTCACTGCTCATCAGCTCAAGGAATTGCTCGTTATCCTTCGTCGCCTCCATCTTACTCTTCACAAACTCCAGCGCCTTCTGCGTGTCATTCAAGTTACTCATCATCTTACGCAGAATCCACACGCGATTCAATGCCTTTGCTGGAATAAGGAGTTCCTCCTTGCGCGTGCCGCTCTGTTCAACGTCGATCGCCGGATAGATCCGCTTGTTCGATAGATTGCGATCGAGGATCAATTCCATGTTTCCCGTCCCCTTGAACTCTTCAAATACAACCTGATCGAGCTTGCTGCCCGTGTCAATGAGCGCGGTGGCGATGATCGTTAGGCTTCCGCCTTCCTCAATGTTTCGCGCCGCGCCGAAGAATTCTTTCGGTTTGTACAACGCGGTGGGGTCCATTCCTCCAGATAGGAGCTTCCCAGAGGAGGGAACAGAGAGGTTGTAGGCACGTGCCAGACGCGTGACCGAGTCCATGAGGATGACTACGTCACGCCCCATCTCCACAAGCCTCTTCGCGCGGTTGGTGACGAGTTCGGCGATGCGTGTATGATGGCGCGGCTCTTGGTCGAATGTCGCAGCGACAACCTCGCCAGTCCCAATCGAGCGCCTAAAGTCGGTTACCTCCTCCGGTCTCTCATCGACCAGGAGGACAAACAGCTTCACGTCGGGGTGATTGGCGTTAATACCGCGCGCGATCTCCTTTAAAAGCGTCGTCTTCCCGGCTTTCGGCGGCGAGACGATCAACCCGCGTTGTCCCTTACCGATTGGGCAAAAGAGGTCGATGATGCGCGTGGAGATATCCGTTGGATCATGCTCTAGGTTCAGCAGCTCGGCGGGATGAAGCGGCGTCAGCTCGCGGAAATTGGGACGACGACGCGACTCTTCCGGAGGGGCGTCATTGACTGCTTCCACCTTGACAAGAGCGAAGTATCGCTCATCGTTCTTCGGTGCTCTTATCACGCCGGCGATTGTATCTCCGTCGCGCAATCCGAAGCGTTTGATCTGCGACGGGGAGATATAGGTATCGTTTTTCTCCGGCAGACAGTTACTCCCACGCAGGAAGCCATATCCATCCGGGAGGATCTCGAGCACGCCCCCATCAAACTTAAGTTTCCCTTCCTTCGCCAATTGGATCATAATCGCTCGCTGCAGGTCTTCCTTGCCAAGCTGCAGAGCGTTCCTTACCTTGAATCCCTTCGCCAGCTCCTGCAGCTCGTCTATACGTTGTATACGTAATTCGCTTAGTTCCATCTTTACCACCACCTTAGAAATCTATGCCACGAAACACAATTAGACATGTGCTTATCAGATACGCAATTAGTAGAAACATAGCATCTACCCCCATTCCCAATACCCTTCTCTTCGAACGATACGCGATTGCAATCATTGCAATTGTCGTCATTACTATTCCCAGGCCGGCAATCATCAATTGATCGGACGCCTGACCGCCCAGGCTCGCGAACAACGACCCTCGACGAAACGCAACGTCGGCGAAGAAGATCGTCAAGATGTTAAACATGTTCGACCCAAACAGGTTTCCCATTATCATGTCATACGCCCCGATACGAACTGCTCCAATCGACGTTGCAAGCTCCGGAAGCGAGGTCACGATTGCCACAAGGATCGCCCCGATAAACGACCCTGACAGGGCTGAACTGCTAGCGATGTTCTTGCTCGCATGAATAAGGAAGATACCGGCAACGATAATCACCGCTGCCGCCGCAGCAAACCCGACGATCGCACGACGAAGGGAAAGCGTGGCCTCATCGCCCTCTTCCACCTCTCCTTCCCGCCTCTCTACACGAAAGAGGAGGAAGACAGAGAAAACGTATAGGGCGAGAATCGCCAGACTGAACGGGCTGATCCCGAGTACCTGAGCGCGCGGAAAGACGGCAATTCCGAAGATCACCAGTGTGGTCAGCAGAACGGCTGCTCCACCGCTGACGATGTGATAAGACTTAACCTTCCGCAGGAACGGCCCGCGACTAAGAAGCATGATATCGACAACGGCAATGATCACCATGTTGAACAGATTACTCCCCAGTGCATTCCCAATGGCGATGTTGGGCACATTGATCGTCGCCCCAGTCACCGTTGTCGTCAGCTCGGGAATAGAAGTAATCGTAGCAAGGAATAGCAGGCCTATCCATCCCTGGCCGATTCCGCTTCGTTTGCCGATTGCATCACCGAACTTCGCTAGCTTCACACCGGCAAGGATGATAGCCAGTGAGCAGAGAAGGAAGATGATCCATTGGATTGGCATCAGGTAATCAGACTCCTTGAGTCAAACCTGTGGGTTGGACTCAGCAGGTTGGAACCAACACGTTGGAACCCTTCGATACGTGTTAAACTCATGTGTGATCGGAGCAACATCCACTTCGTGCAATTTCTCTTAAAGTGCACTACTCGATTTTGCCGATCCGCCGCGCGTGCCGACCGCCTTCAAACGGAGTGGACAGCCACTTCTCGACGATCTTCTCCGCCATACCGCTTCCAATTACGCGTGCCCCGAAGCAGAGCACGTTGGCATTGTTGTGCCTTCGGCTCATCTCGGCCGAATATGGTTCGCTGCAGCGCGCAGCGCGAATTCCCTTCACCTTTCCCGCAGCCATCGCCATGCCAATCCCCGTGCCGCATATGAGGATTCCACTTTCGACCTCACCGCACGCCACGGCGCGTGCTACAAGCTTTGCTATATCTGGATAATCCACGGATTCCTTGGAATTTGTCCCCACGTCGGTAACCTCGTGCTCCTTGAGGACAGAATCGAGCAGGGTACGCTTCAAGTCCACTCCTGCATGGTCGCAACCTATAGCTATTTTCACAATTTCAGACCTTCTTGAATAGCCACTTGATCATGTCTCCATACATCTTGAATCGTTCACGAATGCCATTTGAGAACCCACGTTTCTCTTCTTTGAGGACGTGAGTAACTCCCTCTAGTTTCACTTTGTCTTTGCTCCACCCTTCTTTCACGGCGAGCTTGGACAATGCGAATTCGATCCCGTAGTTCATCTCGTCTACGTTTATCTTGGCCCGCTCCCACAGTTTCTTGGTCAACATGCGT
The DNA here is from genome assembly GCA_964596555.1 of uncultured Thermotogae bacterium. Taxonomy (GTDB): domain Bacteria; phylum Bipolaricaulota; class Bipolaricaulia; order UBA7950; family UBA9294; genus M55B144. The sequence goes on along the minus strand of CAZQUT010000009.1, from coordinate 8,862 downwards.
TGCCCGGAGGCATACGGGTTGAACTTCTGGGCGAAATCCGTGTTCTTCCGTCCGTTGGCAAAGACACCGACTACCATGTCGACACCGCTATCCTCGTATGTATGAATGAACTTCTCGACATGCGCGTCCGTTAGCCCGACAAGATCCGCATCGAGGAAGAGAAGAACGTTGTTGCGAGCACGCATGACTCCTTCGTTGAGGGCTCTTGCCTTGCCACAATTCTCCTCTAGCCTGACAACCTGAACAGGGTACTGACGTGCCATCTCTGCCGTTCCGTCGTCCGATCCGTCATCGACGACGATCACCTCATCAACGGCGGAGCAACCAACAAGGGGCTTCAGTACAGCTCCGATTCGAGAGGCTTCATTATATGCAGGCACTACTGCGGAAACTTTCATAGGTTCATGACTCGTGTGGATGAATGATGGGTACAGCATAATTTATTGATAACATTCTACTCTCTTCCGTAAAGAAAGTCAATTCGAGGCGCAAGGCTAGCTTTCTGGATGAAGCCATGTTTTGACCTCGGAGAGGAGCTCTTGTAAGCTAGCGACTCTCTCGCCCACCACAGGAAGGGCAGCAGTAAACAGCTTTCCATAGCTCTTACGAAGGATGCGCTGGTCAGTGATGATTACGACGCCGTGGTCGCTCGTGGTGCGGATAAGACGTCCCACCCCTTGCCGTAGCTTAAGGATTGCGCGGGGGATCGATAGGTCGGAGAAGGGATCCTTGCCGAGTTTCGCAATCCTGTCGGCCAACGCGGAGAAGACAGGATCGGTGGGGACGGGAAAAGGAAGGCGCGTGATAATGAGGATCTCCAATGCGTCTCCCGGTAGATCGACCCCCTCCCAGAAGCTATCCGTTCCTAGCAGTACCGCCGATCCCTCGCTCTCTTTGAATTGTTCGATAAGCTTGCTGCGTGGCCCATCGATCCCCTGGGCGAGCACAAGTGCCTTCTCATCGAGAGCGTCGTGGACCGCACGCAGTAACTTGTACGATGTGAACAGGATGAGGATCTTGCGTCCGACCTCGCTTACGATCCCCTGGATGCATTCGGTGAGCGCGTCGACGTAGGTATTGTCTGTCGCCGTCACTGGCGGGAAGAATTCGGGAATCAAGAGCTTCATCTCATTCTCATAAGAGAAGGGGCCTTGAACGACTGCCGGTTCTTCCTCGCCGGGAGCTTCTGAAAGGCCGAGAGCTTCTTCGAGGTAGGTGAAATCTCCTCCCTGCGAAAGAGTGGCTGATGTGAGGACGAGTGACTCAACACGCGGGTAGAGCGACTTCTCCAAGAACGGGGCGACGGAGAGCGGTGATATGTGAAGATACGGCTCATCGCCGATGAATTCGTACCAATGAACACTGTTCTCATCCGGCGGCGAGAAGAGCTTGTGAAACGCAGCGACGATCTCTACATCCTCGATGATCAGTCCATCAGCCTCGCGTTCGAGATCCGGTGCTTCCAGGGCATCGCCAAGGCTCTCGATGGATCTGGTGAGCGTTTCCAGCTCACGCACTACTTCAGCCATCTGATCCTCAAACGGGGAGAGGTCTGGTGAGCGTCCGCGGCCAGGAGGGAGGCCGTGGGCGATCGAGGAGAATAGGCGTGTGTTCGCACCGCGCAGGGTGTTCAGGAGATCGTGCACCTTGCCGATTCTGGCATCGGTTCGTGCGTACGGCAGGCGAGCGAGCCACCCGCCGGTGCGTCTGCCCAGTGGGTGTTCGATCGCGCGTAACAAGGAATCCACGCTGTGCGTGGAAAGGGTGATTGTAAACGCCTGTCGCGCGGCGGTTTCCATTGCGTGCGCCTCATCGACAATGAGGCGCTGATAGTCGCCGAGGATCCCTTGATCTGTCTGTTGGTCTGCCAGGAGAAGCGAGTGATTGACCACAACCAGATCAGCCCTGCGCGCATGTCGCCGCGCGGCGACGGAGAAGCAGTCATCGTAGAATGGACATGACTGACCCAGACACCGGTGAGGATCATCGTACATGCGCCGCCACAACACCTTTGCTTGCGGGTCGCTGAGAAAGGCGGCGTTCTCTTCGATATCGCCCGTCTGCGTCGCAAGTAACCAGCGCGCGACGGGAGCAAGGCAGGTCAGAAAATCCCGTTCTAACCCCTCGATGAGCTCTCCCAGTACGATCTGCCAGCGACGGAGGCAGATGTAGTTCCTCCTGCCTTTCAAGAGGGACACCTGCAGAGACGGAAGAATATGACCGGAGAGGAAAGGAAGGTCCTTGTGAAATACCTGCTCTTGGAGCTGTTTTGTGCGTGTGGATAGGACAACGCGCACACCCTCATGGTCGCGCAAGTGGATAAGGGCAGGGATGAGATAGGCGAACGTCTTCCCCGTGCCCGGGCCTGCCTCCACTACTGTTGTCCCGCCGTGTTCCAGCACGTTCAATACGCGTTCCGCCATCTCCTTCTGCCCAGAGCGCGCTTCGAATCCATTCAGGTCGCGTGCCAGCGGACCCTCAGGTGCCAGCAGGTCAGCAAGAGAGAGTTGAGGCGGATTTGTCGAAGGAGAGCGTTCACCCGTTGGCGCCTCTTCCTCAGGATGCGCGAATCTGATCATGCGACGGATGAGATCGCTGTTCGGGGGTGGGAGGAGCTCAGCCAGGAGCGAGAGCAGTTCCGGTGATAGCCTCAGGAAGCCCTTGATCAACAACGAGAAAAGTGAGAAGACCGTCTCCGGATCTCTCCCCTGCGCTATGCTGTAGTGTGAGCAGAGCTTGGCAAGTCCATGCCCGGGGAGCGTGGGGTGGAGAGTGCGGGCCAACAGATGCAGGTCTACCGTCTTTTTGTCGCCAACATAGGCAACACGCACAGCCTCTTCCGCTGGGACACATTCAGATTCAGACAGTCGCCCTTGTACGAATAGAGCCGTCCTTCCATCGGCGGCGACCCGTACTCTCTCCAGGCCGATCCCTTTCCACGGCACAGCCATCTCTTCAGAGAAGATGGCGGAGGAGGTCAATCCTCTTGACTTTCCCGACCAGACGTCCGTACTTGTCTGTGACTGGCAGGTTCTTGATGTTTTTGCGGATGATGATCTCCGCTGCCTGCAGGTCGTCATCATCCTCGGTCACGACAATAATGTCCTGTTGCATGTACTTCTCAACTGGGTCGTCCGAGATCTGATCAAGTTTCTTCGAGATCTGGTTCATATCAGGTATGAACGAGGCGGTGTGGAGCATGTCGAAGTACCCGGGGAGGCAGGCCCTGATTATGTCCTTCTCCGATATGAAGCCGATGACCTTGTCCTCTTCATCGACGATAGGCATGTTCGGTACACCGGCGCTATCGAGGATGAAGATCAATTCGCGTATCGACACGTCCTTCTCACACGATGTTAGGTCCTTGGTCATGATGTCGCGAACCTTCATTACGGAGCCTCCTGTTATAACTTGTTGATGGAGATTGTCTCCATGTGTTTCTCGATCTGATCGATGTCCGAGCAGATCTTCTTGTCGCTCTCCGCGCTCATCATGCCTGCTGCCATGCCAAAGCGCAGCGCATCCTCCAGGCTTTCGCCTTTATTGAGCATGTGCACGATTCCACCTAGCAACACGTCATCCGCGCCTACGAAATTCTTGAATTTGGTCGTCTTTGCAGGAGCGAATATCTCCCACACCCCATCAGCCGTGATCGCAATGTCGCCGGTTACCTCATGGGAAACGATGACGATACCTGCGCCATCGTCCACCGCCCTCTTACCGGCATCGATGATCTCGCTGCGCGTGCCAAGGGGAAGGCCATCAATAACCGGTGTTTCGCGAATATCCGGCTTAACAATGTACGGTGCGGCAAGGAGCCCGCGGCCTAATGCATCTCCCGCCGCGCTGATGACAACTTTCGCTCCCGCCTCTTTTGCCATGCTCGCTAAAACTCGGTATAGGTCACCATCGACTCCAGGAGGAAGGCTTCCCGCGAGGATAACCCACGTAGCACGTTTAAGCATCCGCTTGTAGCGGCGGAGGAAACGGGTGATCTCTTCCTGCATTATTGCAGGGCCGGGTTCGTTGATCATTATCGGGACGTATTCGTGACCACGCTCGAGCACAATCACGTTGGTGCGCGTTTCTCCGTTTACCCACACGAAGTTCGTCGTCACCCCTTCATCGCGCAGGTCGCGTACGACAACGTGTCCCATGTATCCACCGACAAAACCCATCGCCACATTCTCCACTCCCAGGCGAGAAAGGAAGATACTTGTGTTGACTCCCTTTCCCCCGGCGGATGTGTCGCTCTTCCTCGCCCGCGTTAGGAACTCATCCTGCGTTTCCTTCGCCATCTTCAGCTGATCAACCCAATAGATCTTGTCGATCGCTGGATTGGGTGTGACTGTGATGATCATTGCGCTCCTTGTGGCACCATAGAATCCGCCCGCTTTCCGACCAGCGCGGCTGCTGTTGCATCCTCGACAAACACTGGAACAAACTCCCCAACGGCCCCTTTACCCGCAATCACTACCGTACGGTGATCATCCGTACGCCCATAGGCCTCACCATTACGCGTCTTTCCTTCTATTAGGATCTCTAATTGTACCCCGATCCGGCGGCGGTTCTGCGCAAGAGCGATCTCGCGCTGCAGATCGAGGACATGATGCAAGCGGGCGCTCTTCACCTCCGGCGTGACATCATCAGCCACAAGGGCACTCCTCGTCCTCGGCCGTGGTGAATACATGGCGACGAAGATCGACCCGAAGCGCGCTTGCCTGATGAGTTCGAGGCTATCCGCGAAATCCTCTTCCGTTTCACCCGGGTAGCCGACGATTAAATCGGTCGTGATGTTGATATCCGGAATTACACTACGGGCTCCTTCGAGAATAGAGAGGAACCCCTGACGCGTGTAGCCACGGTTCATCTCTCGCAGGATACGATCGCTCCCCGATTGGCAAGCAAGATGAATATGGTTGCAAATGTTGTCATGAGCGGCAATCTGCTCTATTACCTGCGGCGTCATGTCCTTGGGATGCGAGCTGGTGAAACGGATGCGAGGCGTACCGATATCGGCTATGTGCTCCAATAGGTTAGCAAAGCTTCCGTATTGGGGTCGATCGGTTCCGTAGGAATCGACATTCTGCCCAAGGAGTAGGATCTCGGGGTAGCCATCGCGCGTTGCTTGTTCTGCCTCGCGGAGGATCTGGTTTGGATCACGGCTTCGCAGCGGCCCACGCGCGTAGGGGACAACGCAGTACGAACAGAAGTTCGAGCACCCTTGCGTGATTGTGACCATTGCCGTGACGGGGCTCTGCCTCTTAGATGGAACCTCATCGATTCCGACGGGTGGAACTAGATGGGCGATCCTTTTGCTTCGCGCCTCACCAGCATCGTGCACGATACCAGGAAGTGCAGCAAGGTCGTTCGATCCGAAGACGAAGTCGATTGCCTTAAACCGTCTCAGCAAATCTTCTCCTCGCACCTGCGCCAGACACCCACCAACGCCAAGGAGGACTTCGCGCTTGCGCTTTTCTTCAACGACAGCGCCGATGCGACCGTATACCTTCTCCTCTGCTTTCTGTCTGACCATGCAGGTGTTGAAGATGGCGACGTCCGCGTCGGCAAGCGACTTGGTGAGGGTAAATCCATCACGTTCGAGGACACCAACAATCCCCTCCGATTGATGGATATTCATCTGGCATCCCCAGGTTTCTACGTACAGACGTTTGGTCATTTCGATCATAGTCAATATACCTCATCAATCGAGGGGGATCAACGACAATTGACATCAAATTGAGCACGCGGTTCCATTCTCGTTGGGCAGTGAGGATCTCTATTGTGTATTATCCACATGACAATGATTATCCATCGCTACGACCGATACATCCTTTCTGAGATGGTGGGCCCGTTTCTCGTCTCACTGGGTGGGTTATTGCTGTTCATCCTCCTTAATCTGATCCTCTCTCTGTCAGATCTGATGGTCGATCGCGGGGTAGGGATCGCTTCTCTCATCCATCTGCTGGTGTTGAAGCTTCCCAGCTTGCTCGTCCTCGCTCTCCCGGTGAGCGGTCTGTTCGCCACATTCCTCGGGCTGGGGCGCCTGGTGCATGATAGGGAGGTGATCGCCTTCGAAGCGGCCGGGATCTCCCTGCGACGGATCCTCCTCCCGCTCGTCATTGCGGCTACTCTCGTCGCTGGAGCGGATTTTGCGCTGTACAACTGGGCTGTTCCATCATCGGAACACCTCTACCAACAGACGCTGAGGGGAATCATCTTTCGCGGAGGAGTGCCGCACGTGCGGGCAAATACCTTCTTCAAGGGACAGGAGGGAGAGTTCTTCTACGTAAGAAGCTATGACGAGAAGACGGAAGTCTTAAACGAGGTCCTCGTCTACGATGTCACGGGGAAGCTCTTTCCGCAGGCGGAGGCTGCAGTGACGATCCTCACCGCCGAAACGGGACTCTGGAAGGGAAGCTCGTGGGTGCTCGATCAGGGGAAGGTGTACGGCTACGATCACGACGGAACGCTTACCTACACTGGCAGCTTCTCAACACTTGAGATCGCAGCGGGACAAGTTGGGGCCAACTTTCTCTTTGGATCGCGCACCCCGTCTGAGATGACAATCGGCGAACTGCGTGAGCAGATCTCCCTTTTACGTAAGAGTGGCGCGGTGGTGGACGACCTTATCGTGGAGTGCAACCTTAAGGTGGCGATGCCCTTTGCTACCCTCGTTTTCGTCCTCTTCGGCGGAGCCGCGAGCCTTATCTTCGGCTGGCGAAGCCGCGCGGTGGGTGTAGTAATAAGCTTCCTCCTCGTTGGGTTGTTCCAGGGGACCCTGTTGTGGACGCAAACCCTGGGACGACGGGGGATCATCTCCCCTCCTCTGGGAGCCTGGCTCCCAGACATCTTGTTTGGCGCGATCGGCATAGCATTGTTCTTTCAGCTTGACCGTCTTCATCACCCCTCCCTGTGGAAGCACGTACGGCGGATCATCCCCTTCTTCGTTATCCTAATTGCCTTTGTGGGTATTGCACACGCGGATTACCCGCCACTGCCTGCCGATCCGATCGGTACAGTACCGCAGACGGCAAGTGAGACGGCACCGCTCGACATCAGGTGCGATGCCCTGACCATCTCCTCCGATCGTCGCCATGTGGTGGCGCAGGGGAACGTGCGTCTGGTCTACGAGAAGACTGTACTGTCCGCCGATACTGCCCTCGTCGATGAACGAAGCGACAACGAGTGGCACCTGCAAGCGACGGGGAACGTTGAGTTGACAGTTGAGGAGGACTTCACCCTTTCCGGTGAGAGGATCGATGTTCTCCTCTCTCTTGCAGATCAATCCTTGAGCACACAACAGGCAACGGCGAATGCGTTCAGCGGTAAGAGCAGTTTTGTTAACTCCAATGGGGAGACGCACACCCTCGTTTATCGCGGAGACGAAGGGACCATTACGTACAACGAAGATGGGAGCCTGTCTCGTATCGAGATAACAGACGCTACACTCACCACGTGCGATTGCTGCGGGGGAGTACTTCGTTCTCAACCGTACTCCATTGAAACAGGGAGGCTTATCCTTTACCCGGATCAGCTGATTGTGGCATTCAACCTCACCGTGCGCTCGTTCGGAGCGCGCGTGTTCTGGTTGCCAGTCTATGTGCAGCCGCTCAAAGAGACCCTCGATAGCCCCCTTTTCCCGGCGATCGGCAACAGCGGAGTTCACGGCTGGTTCTTCAAGTGGAACCTCCCGTTCTTCATCAACAAGGACAACTACGGTGCCCTCCTGTTCGACTACTTCAGCCGCTTTCAAGAGGTGGGTCTCGGAGCGATCCTGCGCTACGCCTTCGGCGCGCAGAGGGGATCCGTCAATGGCTACTACTTCCCGGCCAAGGTGGGCGATAGCAAACTTGACTTATCCCTTACCCACACCGCAACCCTCCCGGGCGATTGGCAGATGACGGGGAGCGCGACGTACCGCGAACAGGGGGCGGCGCATGAGCTCATATTCTCGTCGTCCACCAGCGGCCCGATCGACCAATGGAACTTCGTGCTCTCTACTTCTCGCAACAGGACTGAGGAAGACGATCAGGTCCGCATCGATGAGCGCCTCCCGGAGCTGACCCTCTCCCGTTCCGCGTTCACGTGGGGCAAGCTCTCCGTCACTCCGCACATAAGCGTGGGGTGGTTCCGCGAGTGGGAGGGAGATTCCCTCACAGGCTCTTCACTGCGCGCAGACGGATCTATCACCCTGCGTCTGAATCCGATCACACTCATTGGGTTCAGTATCACGCCGACCGTGTCGTTGCGATTGACGAGCTACGAAGCGGGGGCGATGACCCGTCGTCGGGAGGCGCATACTCTTACCGTTTCCGTTTCACGTCCCGGGATGGAACTTACGTACGCATACCAAGAGATCAATGGGGAGAGCCCGTTCGCCTTCGACCACTTGGTAGCCAAGAATCACATTGGCCTAAACGTGGCGACGGGAACTGAACTTGCTCTGCGACTGGCCGGAGGTATCGATCTCGCACACGGCACCGTGGATCCGCTGCAGCTACGCGTCGACTGGTCGCCGGGAGCGAAGATCGCTCTTGCTGCCACGTACGACATCCCAGCCTCTGCATTCACTCACATCGATCTATCGGGGAATGCCACATACGGTAATGTGGGCGTGGACTGGACTATTCCCTTTGACGCGACGAACGATACGTTCGAATCCTCTACTCTCAAACTTCACGCAGGAAGCTCTGAGGTGGGGACGATATCCCTTTCGGGAGAGCTTGATCTCAATAAGGTAGAACTCTCGCGGCTTACCTTGGAGACAGAAATGATGTACGGCGCGGGATGGGGAATCAGCCTGGGCGGGCAACTGGACATGGAAACGCAGGCGATCGTTAATCCGAGCTTCGGTTTGTT
>CAZQUT010000008.1:8893-16767 GCA_964596555.1 uncultured Thermotogae bacterium | reverse complement strand
CGGTTTGACCACACTCCTATAGGTTGATGATCTTGCGCAATACTAGCCAACTGCGCCGCCAGACGCAAAACGCTCCACAGATTGCCCGCCAGGAATCCGATCGCACTTGCTAAGTGTGTCAGAGGATACTTCTTTCCCAGGTTCCCTTAACAGCCCAAGCAGCACAAACATGAGACCTGACTCGCCTCTCACTTTAGTTGAACAAGGGGCAACTATCAACCCCACGTACCGTGTCTGAGTGATGCGATAGCGGACGCGCCTGTTTGCGGGACTTCCGTCAGATCAGGATCATGATTCTTCGCGCATAAGTGGGCTGGGAATGTGAACTTGACCCCAGTATGCTGAATGCAGCAAGATAAAGGCTCAATTGCTGCACATCGAAATGGGATACGAGAACATGCCAGAAAAGAATACTACACAGAATCGTCGGCCACGTACTGGAAAAGCAGCGGCCACGTATGAGCGGCTTCTCTCCGCCGGAGAGGATGTATTCACCGAGCACGGATACCATGCTACGTCGGTGTCTGCGATCTGTCGGGAGGCTGGGCTAGCCCAAGGCACTTTCTATCGCTATTTTCTTAATAAGGAAGAGGTATATCTAAAACTGATTCAGCTTCTGCAAGAAAGCCTTGTCTCCACTATCAAGGAAGCGATCGCTCCTCTTTCTTCGGCCACGGAGCAGCTCCTCACGTGCTACAAGGTGATACTCGCCTTCATCTCCGATAATGCAGGACTGTATCACGTCTTCAGACAGGCGGAGTTTATCAATCTTGAGGTTCACTGGAGATTTCACGAGAGTATCGTCGAGATACTGGAAGAGATACTCAACCTGGGCGTTCACAACGGGGAGTTTCGCAATCTGGACGTAGAGATTGTGGCTTATTCTCTGCTTGGAATAATCAAGTTCATTGCCATGCGCTACGTCATCTGGGAGCCCGACAAACTATATAAAGCAACGCACGAAAGCGTGATCGCGGTGATCCTGAGAGGGCTTGATACGGGAAAGGAGATGACACCGGCCGGGGCGCAGAGTGTGACAGTACCGGAAGAGACGGAGGCTCGTCCCGAGGGAGGCGAAGCAACGCGGCAAAGCCTGCTGCGCGCGGCGGAGAAGCTCTTTGGAGAAGCAGGATTCCATAAGACATCTATCTCTGCCATCACATACGTGGCCGGTGTAGCTCAGGGTACATTCTATCTCTACTTTCCCTCCAAGGTCTCTATCTTCACGCAGCTTGTCGAGGACATCAATCATCGATTCCGCGCGTTGGATCGAGCTGCTATCAGCGGATTGTGTGATCGTCGGCAGATTGAAAGAGAGGGGTTTAAGACATTCTTCGAGTTCATCTCTAAACACCCCGCTGCCTACCGGATCATCCGTGAAGCGGAATTCATCGATGAACAAACAGGTCGTTGGTACTACGAGCAGCTCGCTAAAGGATACGTGCGGGGTCTACGTCGTGGTGTGGACCATGGAGAGATTCATGTTCTTGATCCAGAACCTGTTGCCTACGGGCTACTGGGAATGGGGCACTTCATCGGTCTGCGTTGGCTTTTCGTCGGCAAGGAGACTCAGGTCTCAGATAGCACGCTAGAATCCATGCTTGATTTCATCCTGCACGGCGTGCTGCGGCAATAGCAAACTGGAGGGTATTGACTAGTGATCTATTTTATGCTAGAGTGAGACCTGAATCAGTTGTCATATTTGGACTGCCCAAGGCACTCTTGTGTCTCTCGCAGTTTTCTTGTTGAACCTTAAGGAGGCGTGATGCGCAAGGTTGGAATCGTTGGTATCGGACAGAGTTGCTTTGGACAGAGATCTGATGCCTCACTGCGGGAACTATCTTTTGAGGCGACAAAGGCCAGCCTAGAAGATGCAGGAGTCCCGATAGATGATGTGGAGGCAATGGTCGTTAGCGTAGCGTCGGATGAACTCAGCTACGCACTTCAACCATCCGCTCAGGTTGTCGACTACCTGGGATTCAATCCGAAGCCAAGTTTCCGCGTTGAAGGGGCTTGTGCCTCGGGGAGCATGGCAGTACGCACGGGTTGGATGACGATCGCCTCGGGCCTTGCTGATCTTGTATTGGTGGTCGGGGTAGAGAAGATGACCGAGCAATCTACTGCAGCAGTGACCGATGTCCTTGGGCGGGCCGGAGACTTCATGTGGGAATACCCGTTCGGGATGACCTTCCCCGGCTACTACGCGCTCATTGCCCGTGCCCACATGGCTAAGTACGGAACGACCGAGGAACAACTCGCCATGGTTGCTGTCAAGAATCATCACTACGGGGCGCTGAATCCATATGCGCACATGCGCAAGGAGATCACCCTCGACAAGGCAATGAACTCGTTCACCGTTGCCGATCCTCTCAAGCTCTACGACTGTTGTCTCATCTCGGACGGCGCGGCCGCAGTCGTCCTCGCTTCCGAAAAACTTGCGAGGAGCCTGAGCAAGAAGCCTGTTTGGATCTCCGGTTTGGGGTTGGGAACGGACACTATTTCTCTTGCTGACAGGCGCGACATAACAACTCTCGATGCCACGGTGGAAGCGGCGCGCCAGGCATATGCCATGGCGAATATCGAGCCGAAGGACGTCGATGTTGCAGTTGTCCATGACTGTTTCACTATCGCTGAGATCGCCGCTTACGAGGACCTCGGATTCTGCGCGAAAGGCGAAGGCGGGAAGATGATCGAGGATAGGAGAACATACATCGGAGGCGATATTCCGGTGAACATTGATGGGGGCTTGAAATCGAAGGGCCATCCGATCGGCGCGACAGGCGTTGCGATGGCGACCGAAATTGCCAAACAACTGCGCGGTGAGGGCGAGTCCGGACGCCAGGTTCCGGATGCCAGAATCGGGCTTTCGCATAATGTCGGTGGAAACGGGCAGCACGCCGCGGTTCACGTCTTCCAAGTCGACTAAGGAGATACGCATGGAATTCAGAGATTTTTCCCTGCTCGTCAAAGACACAAAGGTGAGCGAGTTTGCTGAAGGGCTTGAGCGCGGCGTTATCCTCGCGACAAAGTGCAAGAAGTGTGGGAGCATCCACTATCCACCGCGTCATGATTGTCCAAAGTGTTACTCAGACGAGATGAGCTGGATAGAGCTACAAGGGGTAGGAAAGCTGCTGTCGTTCACGACGATCTTTGTTCCGCCGGATCACTTCTCCCCCGACTTGGAAGGGACGGCTCCATTCTCTGGCTATCAATATCGTCCCGTCCCTGTGGGAATAATGGAACTTGAAAATGGTGCTCGTGTCATGGGGTGGATTCCGGAAATCCCGCGCAAGGAGATCCATGTAGGGATGATGCTCATGCCCAGAGCGGAGATTCTCCCGGATGGCAGGGCAACGATCGTGCTTGCCACTGGCAGGGAGTGATTAGATGACCAAAGAGCTTTCGCACGCCAAGATTGCCGGAGTAGGGATGTATATTCCCGCTGAGCGGATCACCAATGCGCAGCTCGCGGCAAAGATGGAGTACGATGTCGAAGGCTACCTGAAGGATAAGGGAATCGGCGTTCGATACAGGGCTGCTGCGGATGAATCGACGTCAGATATGGCTGTAGAGGCAGCACGAGTAGCCCTGGCTCAAGCGGAACTGGAACCGGAGGATATCGATCTCATTATCCTGGCAACCGATACTCCCGACTACATCACGCCCCCAACCTCTGCGATCATTCAGCACAAGTTAGGTGCACTACACGCCGGGGTCTTTGACATCAATGCCGCGTGCACTGACGAGACGATAGCGCTTGCCATTGCATCGAACTACATCGCCCTCGATCCATCGATCAACAATGTGGTGGTCGTCGGCGCCTACGCGATGACGAGATGGCTCGATTGGAGCCCGTACTCCGAGTCGGCATCCAAGGTACTGGCGATGCTGTTCAGCGATGGTGCGGGCGCGGTCGTTCTCACCCCATCCGACGGGCCGGGCTATCTGTCCTCTAAGATGCAAACGGAGGGGAGCTACTGGGACACGTACGGGATCTACGTCGGGACAGCTCAGCCGCCGAATGCTGAGATGATCTCGGCTAAGCGGCACTACCTGCGCTTCCATGAAAACGCACATCGTGTACCGGCTGACTTCAACTTGGCCCGCTGGCCAAAGCTTCTCACGCAGACACTGCAGCAGGTCGGCTACGAACCGAGCGACCTGAAGCTTGTGCTGATGAATCAAGTGGAACAAGCCACGGTACACGCGACGCTAGAAGCGCTCCATCTGCCGATTCAGAAGACGCATTGGGTGGCGGACAAGTTCGGCTACGCCGGCTCTGCGTCGGTGTTTATGGCGCTGTATGATGCGATCGAGCAGGGAAAGGTGAAGAGAGGGGATCTCATCGCTTTCTGCACGTCAGGGGCAGGGTTTGTTCTTTCGACTGCCCTCTTCAAGTGGGCTTAGGAAGCTAGGAGGCAAGTATGCGATTGAAGGATAGGGTGGCACTCATCACTGGCGGTGGCCGCGGGATCGGCCGCGAAACGGCTCTTCTGTTCGCCTCTGAGGGAGCCAAGATCGTAGTCTGTGACGTAGCACAGTCTGGACAAGATGTGGCAAACGAGATCGTCGACAGTGGCGGGGAAGCAATCTTTGTGAAGACCGATGTCACCGATCATCAGAGTTGCCTAGACATGGTAGAGTCTGCGGTCGACAAGTTCGGCAAGATAGACATCCTTATCAACAACGCCGGCATAGTTCGAGATGCACGGCTCGTGAAGATGACGGAGGAGGACTTTGATCTTGTGATCAAAGTAAACCTGAAGGGTGCGTTCAACGCGGCGCAAGCGGTCGCTCCAACGATGATCAAGCAGGGGAAGGGGAAGATCATCAACGTTGCATCGGTCGTTGGCTTGTACGGGAACTTCGGGCAGACGAACTACGTCGCCACCAAAGCGGGCATCATTGGAATGACCAAAGTCTGGGCGAGAGAGCTTGGCAAGAAGGGGATCAACGTAAATGCAGTCGCTCCCGGATATACCCAGACAGAAATGATGGACGGAGTTCCGGAGAAGGTGCTGCAGGGTATGCGCGACAAGACACCGCTGGGGCGCCTGGGAAAACCGAGAGACATCGCAAACGCGTACCTGTTCCTCGCATCCGATGAGTCTGACTTCGTTCACGGAACCGTGCTGAGCGTTGACGGTGGATTGATAACATAGGTAGGATATGCCCAAAGCGAGAATAAACGGAATCGACATCTACTACAAGATCCATGGGAGTGGAGAACCGCTCCTGCTAATTCAGGGCTTGGGGCACTCATCCAAGTTCTGGTTTCTGCAGGTTCCAGAGCTATCCAAGCATTTTCAGACGATCATCTACGATAACCGTGGGATCGGTGAATCGGATAAACCTGACGAGCCTTATTCAATCACTGGCGACGCCATAGATGCCGTAGGTTTGCTTGACTATTTGAAGATCGAGCCGGCACACGTCCTCGGGGTCTCGAGGGGCGGATACATAGCCCAAGAACTAGCTATTTCGTACCCTGATCGAGTTAAAAAGCTGGTCCTGATGTCGACCCACTACGGCGGGTCAGAGTACCTGGAGGCGACCAAAGAGCTGTGGACAGAGTTTCTCGATGTGGCTGGGCTGTCAGTGGAAGAGATCTATAGGAAAGCGGCGAAATACCTTACGTCCGATGCGTTCTACACAAGCAATTCGGACATGGTCGACAAGATGGTGGCGATAAGAATGTCCAACCCACAACCGGCACACGCATTCCAGCACCAATTCCAGGGAGCCGCAGCTTTCGACGCAGTCGAGAGAGTGGGCCAGATCACCGTGCCTACCCTGGTCATTGCTAGCAAAGAAGACAGGGTAGTTCCATTCTGGCTCTCAGAGAAGCTGGCAAATGCAATCCCTACGGCTAGGTTCGTGCCAATTGAAAGCGCAGGGCATCTATCCTTCATCGAGTATCCTGCGCTTATAAACAAGACGGTTACGAATTTCTTGGAGGACTAACTGAAGATGGCAATCGATTCCCTGCGAGGCAAGGTCGCGATCATCACCGGAGCCAGCTCTGGGATTGGAGCGGCGCTTGCGCGGGCATTCTCCAAGGAGGGAGTACTGGTGGTCCTTGCTGCCAGGCGGATAGCAAAACTCCAGGAAGTAGCTGATGCGTGCCCCAGCCAGACTCTGGTTGTCCAATGTGACGTAACCTCAGAAGAAGAGCGTCAGAAGCTCCTGGATGAGACGCTGGAACGCTTCGGGCGGGTCGATATTCTTGTCAACAACGCCGGCATAGGTCTGTATGCGGATATCGAAGAGACAGAGGAGAGTGACCTGCGGCACCTCTTCGAGGTGAATGTCTTTGCCGTGTTCCTCCTCACCAAGCTCGTCCTTCCCGTGATGAAGAAACAGGGATCGGGCCTCATCTTGAACATCGGATCGATCGGCGGGCTCATTGCTCACTCGAACAAGGTGGCTGCATACGTATCCTCGAAGCATGCCGTGGTTGGATTCACTCGCGGACTGGTTAAGGATCTGCATGGGACGGGCGTGGATGCCAAGGTCGTCTGCCCACAGCTTGTCGATACCGGCTTCTATCAGGTGAGTGTCGGCGCACGGCAGATGGAAGGGCTTCTCGATAAGGTAAAGAGTCGGATGGATACGACAGACCAGGTAGTCGAAGGGATCATGAAGGGGATCTTCTCCGAGCAATTGGTGATCCTCCCCACAGAAAAGTCAGAGAAGGCCTATGAGAGATTCCGCGATATCTAGTTGCTGCGCTGCGCAGGAGGCGGATGAAAACTGAAGCGTGCCATACAGCTCTTGTTGTCGGCGGCGGAGCGGGGATGGGGGCCGCCGTTTCCCGTGAGCTGGCGCGTCGTGGATTGCAGATCTTTGTCGCCGACATCAACATTCACCAAGCACAATCGGTGGCACAAAAGATCACTGGCTCTGGAGGAGCCGCGACGGCTCTACGGGTAGATGTCTCAAGTAGTTTGAGTGTGCTCAATCTGTTCAACAAACTGAGAGAGCTTACTGACCGCCTCGATGCAATGGTCAACACCGCTGGGATACTTGGGGAGACGGTGTTCGTAGAAGACATGAGCGATGAGCAGTGGAGACGCGTTATGTCTGTTAACCTCGATGGCACCTTCTACTGCTGTCGCGAAGCCGTACGTTGGATGAGTGAAGGTAAGTCAGGCAGGATAATCAACTTCAGCTCGGTTGCTGGCCTCACCCCGACACCTGGGGCGCTGCACTACAGCGCGAGCAAAGCAGCTGTTATTCAACTAACCAAGACTCTCGCCAAGGAAGTAGCACGCTACAACATCAGGGTCAACGCGATCGCCCCGGGGTATGTCGAGACACCGATGCTTGAGCGCATAGACCCACCATTCAGAGAGCACATCTTGAAGATGACTCCGCTGAAGAGGTTCGGCACCGTCGAGGAGATTGCTAGCCTTGTCGGATTTCTCGTAAGCGATGCGGCCGATTTCTTCACCGGCCAGATCCTCAGTCCAAACGGAGGGCTTGTCATATGAAGGCAGGCGACAAATGATGCAGGAAACATACCCACATCTGAGAATCGAACAGGCACAGAACATCTGTTGGGTGACGATAGATCGGCAGGGTGATCGTAACTCGTTGAACTCCGAGCTCATCCTGGAGCTTGGCAGACATCTGGGAAACGTCGAGCAGGAAGAGGACGTACGGGCCATTGTCTATACCGGAGCAGGGGATTCGCACTTCATCGGTGGCGCCGATGGCGCTGAAATGATGGATTTCTCTCCCGAGCAGGCGTTGGCATTCTCTTCACGGATTCAGGGCCTCTTCAACAGGATGCAAGAGAGTCCATTGATCCTCGTTGCAGCGATCAACGGCCTGTGCTTCGGTGGTGGGTTCGAGTTTGCGCTTGCCTGTGA
>CAZQUT010000008.1:0-8793 GCA_964596555.1 uncultured Thermotogae bacterium | reverse complement strand
CAGCGTCAGTTCTCCACTTGTTTCTCGCACGACTTCTTCCCTAGAGTAATGCGGGACCAACTTGAACAGGGGAAGCTTAAGACAACATCCAAGAAGCGCACAACACTGGAGGAATAGAGAAAATGCCATTGCTGGATACACCGGATGGAGCGCATCTGTACTACGAG
This sequence comes from uncultured Thermotogae bacterium, assembly GCA_964596555.1. Lineage (GTDB taxonomy): Bacteria > Bipolaricaulota > Bipolaricaulia > UBA7950 > UBA9294 > M55B144. The sequence continues at coordinate 8,626 of CAZQUT010000008.1, read as the reverse complement.
GTGCATGGAGAGGGTGAGCCGGTAATCTTCTTGAGCGGCATTATGATGAATACGCTCAGTTGGGCATCCTACGTGCCTGAGATATCCAAGCGATATCAACTGATTCTGCTTGATTTTCGTGATCAGGGTCAGTCCTCTCGCATGCAGAACGAATACACTTTGGATGTCCACGTTCCCGACGTCCTGCATCTTATTGACAGCCTTAATCTGAAAAGGGTTCATCTGCTGGGGTTATCCTACGGTGGTCAAGTTGCGTTGAAGCTGACGCTCTCACATCAGGACCGCTTGAAGAGCCTCATGTTGCTAAACGTTAATAGCGTTCTTACAAATCACTTAAGCGAGATCGGAAGGGCGTGGGAGACAGCCGCGGAACTGTACGATGGCGAGAAGTTCTTCCAGCTAGCCATTCCATTCATATACTCTCGTGTCTTCTACGAAAGGTCGCTTGACATGCTGCGGCAGCGACAAGAGATGTTCAAGACGATGCTTACAAAGGAATGGTTCGATGCTTTCATTAGGCTCTCGCACAGCGTACAGGGCTATCATGTGCCTGCGAATGCGCTCAAGAAGATAAAGACGCCGACGCTTCTCATAGGAGCGGAGGATGACATGATTACGCCAGCCAAGCTCATGGAGACAATGCATGAAAACATCAAGAATGCTGAGTTCGTAGTGATCCCGGATGCGGGACACGGTGCCTTCTTGGAGAGGGCCAACGAATACCTTACTCTGGTAAGTGGCTTTCTTGCTAAATACTCATAATCGCGGCTACGCGCGGTCAGATACGCCCGAAAGCTGAACAGGAGGTGGTGCAGCGGAACATGTGTGCGAAAGATTGGGATCCCAAAACAGTAGAAAACAGGAGGTTAGCATGACTAAGAAATGGAAGGTATCATCAAGGGTGTTTGTCTCCCTTCTTGCTATCGCATTGGTGGTAGGGATGGCATTTATGGCCGTAGCCGAGGATTCTGTAACCACGATCAAGCTTGGGGCTATCAACCCATTGGCCGATATCACCGGTGCGCAGATGAGCAAGGCGATGCAACTGGCAGTTGACGAGATCAATGCTGCTGGTGGAGTCCTTGGACGCCCGCTAGAACTGATCGTGATAGACAGCGAATTCGACCCGGCTAAGGGTGCCGCGGCGATTGAGAAGCTGGCCACCGTAGACAATGTCGATGTATTTATCGGTGGAATGGCCAGCGGCGTACACATGGGGGAAATCCCTATTCTCAAGAAATACGAGAAGGTCACCGTTTGGGCGGGATCTGCTATGCACTTGTGCGAAGAGGCGCTTGAAGGATGTGACTGGTACTTCCACCTTCACCCTTGGGATTACCAGCAGGGTGCAAGCTACGTGCAGGGCTGGGCGGACATAGTTAATAAGTTCCCAGAGGTACAAATAAACAACGCGTTCTGGGCCTATGAAGAGGGAGCATTTGGTAGTGGGTCTTTTGCTGGAAGTGTCGCGTTGCATACGAACTGGAACAACTCGGGCGAATCCTTCAAGAGCGCGGCACTCGGCGGTGGAGACTACAGCGCCGTCCTGCAGCACGCCAAGGCCGCAAACCCGGATATCTTTGTCTGGATAGGGTATGCAGCCGACGCCCTGCCGATCATGGAACAGTCCACGGAGATCGGGTTCAACCCGCCATTGTTCGTCGGGTCCCCTCCTGGATGGCCGGCGGACTTCGGACAGTCACCGTTAGCTGAAAACGTGGTCGCTTACGGCATGTGGGCTCCATCGATCAAGAACATCAGCGAAGTGAGCAATCACTTCTGGAACGCGTATATCGAGAAATTCGACGAGGAACCGGCCACCTACTTCTGCCCGCTAGGGTACACGAACGTGTACGTAGTGGCAGAGGCGATCGCCCGCGCCGGCACCTTGGAGAAGGAAGCGTTGATACTTGCGCTGGAAGAGACGGCATACGACTCCCCTCTTGGGGAGATCCTAACCTTCACCCCCTCCAACGTCATCAAACATCAGGGCTTCCAAGGACAGAAGATCCTCCAGTGGCAGAACGGAGAACAACAGGTTATTTGGCCGTTCGACTACGCCACCGCGGGCATAGTGTATCCGTTCACCGGAAACTAGGGAGAAGCAACAAATCTCCCACAGGGAAAAAGACACACTGGGCCTGGGTAATCCAGGCCCAGTGCAAAAGGCTGGGCTGAGATGGTTCTGTTGAAGAAACTGTACCAGAAGAAGTACTTGATGCCACTCCTCGCAGCAGCGGTGATAATCGCGCTCGTCGCGTGGAAGCCGTACGTTTTGGTTCAAGGGCTCCAGCGCGGAGGACTCTACGCGCTGATTGCGTTGCCAATGGCGCTTATCCTTGGCATTGTCGGGATTATCAACCTTGCTCACGGAGAGTTCATGATGCTTGGTGCCTACTTCGTCTATTGGTTCTGTATTCACACAGGGATCGACCCGCTTGTGGCGATGACCATTGCCTTTGTTGCGTTCTTCCTAATCGGCGCCATTGTCTACCTGGTGACGATAAAGCACGTTCTCAAGGCTCCTGAATTGAACCAGCTACTACTCACATTCGGAATCGCGATGGTGCTCACCGAGTTTGCCAACCTTCTGTGGACCTCACAGGCGAGGAAGCTGCACCTCAGTTATGTGTACTCATCGGCCAAGGTAGGATCGCTAACTTTCGGGACATTCGGGTTCATCTACCCGGTTGCGGCAATCGTTGTGCTCGTTGGCCTCTTGGTATTCCTAAAGTACACACGGACAGGACAGGCGGCATTGGCTGTCGGGCAGAACCCTCGGGGTGCAAAGCTTGTTGGCATCGATGTCAACCGCACGTATCTCTTGATCTTCAGTCTTTCCATCGCAATAGTCGCTGCCATCGGTGCGCTCTTCCTAACGCGACATTCCATATTTCCGGCTGTTGGATCGCCGTATACGATGAAGTCATTCTGCCTGATTGCCATGGCTGGGATCGGCAACTTGACCGGAGTTCTTTGGGTTGGGTTCGGCCTTGGAATCGCTGAGGCACTTGTCCTTTCATTCCAAGGTTACGGCGGGTGGGCTGATGTCGTCTTCTTTGCCGTGCTTGTTGCCGTAATCATGGTCAAGTCGTATCGGAGGAAGATCGCATGAAGAACTGGAGATACATTGCTTACGGGGCGATCGCCATCCTGGCCATTCTCTTTCCCTTCTATTCCGGGCTGTATGTGCGGCAGGTAGCGATAACGATTCTGATCTACCTGGCACTCGCGCTAAGTTGGGACATGCTACTTCGCTCCGGGCAGCTTAGCTTTGGAACGGCCGGCTTCTTTGGCCTTGGAAGCTACGCAGCCGTCTTGCTACATCTATCTGGCGCGGTAAGTCCAATTGTGTCCATACTTCTCGGTGGACTGTTTGCATTTGTTGTTGCTTTGATTTTTGGCGTGGCCGTTCTCAGATTGCGTGGGATGTATTTTGCCATTACAACGCTGGCCCTAGCCAGTATATTCATGCTCATAATTAGGAATTTCCCTGCCCTCACAGGCGGACCTGAGGGGAAGATGCTCCCTTCAATAATATTCGGAGGAGATCCGAGCAAGATATATTGGCTTGCCCTAGGTATTGTGTTTCTTGCCATTACCGTCTCGGAGGTCTTTCAACGGACGCGAATTTTCTTTGCGCTCACATCCATTCGGGACAATGAGCTTGTGGCAAAATCAAGTGGACTCAATGTCTTCAAGTACCTCGTGTTTGCCTTTGCTATTACCTCTGCCCTGCAAGGGATTATCGGCGGCGCGTACGGACATATGTACGGGTTTGTGTCCCCCGCAGGAAGTTTCAATGTTAATTTCCTTCTTCTTCCGCTCGCGATGGCGCTACTTGGAGGAATCCACAGTACAGCCGGACCGATCGTCGGAGCAGTCGTTCTTGGTGTACTCGGTGAGTATCTCAAGCTGAAGATTCCGTATGGACACCACCTAGTCTATGGAGCAATCATCATCATTGTCACACTGTTCATGGCGAAGGGGATCATGGGAGTCGTCAAGACCCGCACTCGAAGTGCGAAGAAGAGCGAGGTAAGAGAGTGATGAGATCAATGCAGCTGATGTATACAAGGAATCAGTGCAATCGAGATTGCACACGCGATCGCATCATGTCGAGGGGGTGTGCAATATGTCCATCCTGAAGACCGAGTCTTTAACTATTCACTTCGGAGGCCTAGTCGCACTCGACGGGGTGGATCTAGAGCTTGAAGCTGGTGAGATCCTGGGCGTAATAGGCCCGAACGGAGCTGGGAAGAGCACATTTATCAATGTTGTATCGGGGGTTTACCTTCCGACGAGCGGCAAGGTCTTCTTCGATGGCCGGGATATCACGCTTCAACCAGCTCACAAGAGGTGCAGATTAGGGATAGGAAGAACCTTCCAACTGATTCATCCACTCACGGACATGACAGTCCTACAAAACATCATGGTTGCTGCGCTGTTCGGGCGTGGAATGAACCAGCGGCAGGCACGTGCGGAAGCCACTTCGATCGGTGAGTCGCTTGGCCTTTTCGGCCTCGATCGTGACGTGTCAAGCCTTACGGTGTTGGAAGTGAAGAAGATGGAGATCGCTCGTGCACTCGCTTCTCGACCAAAGGTGCTGTTTCTCGATGAGGTGATGGCGGGACTGAATGTGGAAGAGACGAATCAGCTCATCGACGCTGTGAAAGAAATCAGAACACGAGGAATGGCAATATGCGTTGTTGAACACGTAATGAGCGTCATCAGACAGCTCACCGATCGGGTAGTTGTTCTCGATAGCGGTCAGATAATCGCTGAAGGGCTCTACGAAGAGGTGTCCAGCAACGCAAGAGTGATCAGCGCGTATCTTGGGAAGGAGGACTAGATGCTTGTCGTCAGCAAGATTAACAATTACTACGGTAAGCAGCATGTGCTACGGGATTTCTCCCTCGATGTTGGGGAGGAGTCCGTCGGTCTCTTCGGCCCCAACGGCGCAGGCAAGACAACGCTAGTGAACGCGATCCTTGGGATTGCCAGGCCAACTAGCGGCAGCATTACCTTCTTGGATAGGCCGATCCACCATATGCCGACACACAGGATCATCCGCCTTGGACTCTCCGTCGTCCCTCAAGGAAGGGAGCTGTTCCCGATAATGTCAGTGCGCGGGAACCTGGAGGCAGGCGCAGCTTACGTTCCGGAAGGCAGAGGGAACATCGACGATAGGTTGGAAACAGTATTTGGAATGTTCCCAGTGCTTAAGAGTCGTTCCAAACAGCTTGCTGGCACGCTCAGTGGTGGAGAACAGCGTATGCTGGCGATCGCGCGCGCTATGATGGCGAACCCAAAGTTCATCATGCTCGACGAACCATCGCTTGGATTACAGCCGTCTCTGGTCGCTGATGTCTTTCGCAAGTTGAGAGAGATCAAGAAAGTGACGTCCGTTTTCGTCGCAGAACAAAATGTGTACCAGGCTCTGAAGGCCGTCGATCGCGGATACGTCATCGAAAACGGTCGCATCGTCTTGGAGGGGAACGCCGAGGAACTATCGGGAAATGATCACATCCGAAGGTCCTACCTCGGGTTGTGACCCAATTGACAAAACCAATACGATTCTAAGGAGGCGCAATGAAGGCGCTATGCCTGAGTGGCAGCCCTAGGAAGGGAAGCAACACAGAGTCATACCTGCAGGTTGCTGTCGAGACACTGGAGAACAACGGTGTAGAAACGAGCCTTGTCACCGTTGTAGATAAGGTTGTCAATCCCTGCAAAGCATGCTACGAATGCTGGGACAAAGAGAGCCGTGAGTGCCAACAAGGTGGCGACGACTTCCATGAGTTGTTCGAGCAGATGGTGGCCGCTGATGCGATCCTCGTAGGATCTCCTGTCCATTACAGTGCCGTCCATCCCACGCTGTGGTCACTTCTAGTACGAGCAAGTTTCCCTGGCATGTGTAATCATCCGCATAGTGGACCAAGGCTCTTCGATAGGAAAGTCGGCGGCCCGATCACCGTTGCCAGGAGGGCGGGGCAGAACTTTGCCCTTGCCCAGCTCCTGCTTTGGTTCAACCTGAACAACTTCATCGTTCCCGGGTCCATGTATTGGAACGTTGGAACGGCACGCAGCATCGGTGATGCAGAAAAGGATGAAGAGGGAATAGCGATCGTGAGGCAATTTGCGGAAAACGTGGCCTGGCTGTTGAAGAAGACAAAGGATTGACATTCCTTGCTACCGTATGTCTAAATCAAACTATAAGGAGAATGGAGAATGACTCAACAGGTAATTCCGAGTGCTTATCCTGGCCTAGGATCCGTCTACAATATCGCTAACATCATAGCAAACAATGCTTCGCTCTCCGGCTTTCCCAAGAAGACCGCGATCATCGATGTTGGGAAGACAGAGACTAGAGAGTTCTCGTACTTGGAGTTGGAGAAGAGGGTTAACCGACTAGCTAACGCCCTCCTCAAGTTTGGCGTAAAGAAGGGTGATCGTGTCTTCGTCCTCATGCCAAACAGAATTGAGACGATAGAAACGATCCTTGCCTGCTACAAGATAGGCGCTGTGTACACCCCGGCAAACTTCAGGCTTTCGGGAGAAGAGATATCGTTCCTTGTCGGCGATACCGAGCCCGTTATCATCATCTACGACACCACGTACAGCGACAAGGTCGCGGAAGTGCTTGCGAAGTATCCCGATCTGCCCGCTGTGGAGCTCGGTGCCCACACGATCACCAAGGCGACCGATTTCTACGAGTTCATTTCCGGCATGCCTGAATCGAACCCTGGGATCGCCACCGACCCTGATGATGTCTGCATGATACTGTTCACCGCAGGGACGACTGGGCGGCCTAAGGGAGTCAAGCTCACGCACCGCAGTACGTTCTTTGCCTCCCTTTCCAACGGGATTTCAGCATCCCTTACCTGCGACGACGTATATCTGGGTGCACCACCATTGTTTCACTCCGGTGGAATCACGTGTTTCCAGCTGTCCACATTGATAGTCAAGGGAACTATCGTGCTGGAAAACAGATGGTCTCCCAAAGAAGCGCTGGAGATCATCAAGAAGTACGGCGTTACGTATCACTTCGGGATCGCCACGCAACTGAAGATGCTTGTCCAGGTTCCCGGTTGGCAAGAGTATGTTAGCTCCCTGAGAGCAGTAAACGGTGGAGGAGAACCACAGCCGGCGGAACTGAAGAGGGCCTTCATCGATGCTGGAATCACCTATGTCAGTGGATACGGTCTGACCGAGACCGGCGCTACCGGGTTCAACTGGCCGGCGACGAACATGGACGATCCTACGTTGAGCAAGGCTAGTGAATGCATGGGAAAGCCGCCCGCATTTGTTGAGGTGAAGATCGTAGACCCCAGCGGCAAGGAAGTGAAGGCAGGGGAGAACGGTGAGATCATCATCAGAAGAGAGCCCACCGGGGCCGCCGGTTACTGGAACAGGCCGGAGGACGAGGCCAAGAAATTCAGAGGCGATTGGATATTCACCGGTGACTTAGGGAAGGTCGACACGGAGGGTTTCTTCTACGTTCTCGGGCGAACCGATGACATGATCCTCAGCGGAGGGGAGAATATCTATCCGGCCGAGATCGAGAGAGCGATATTCAGCCATCCTAAGGTGGCGGATGTGGTTGTCGTCAAGGGACGCCATCCGAAGTGGGGACAGACGCCAAAGGCGATAGTCGTTCCGAAGCCAGGCGAGACGATCACCGAGGAGGAGGTAACCGAGTACGTGGGAAGCCTACTTGCGTCGTTCAAGAAGCCACGGAAGGTTCTGATCGTGGAGTCGCTCCCCAAAGCCGAGACAGGCAAGATCGACAAACGAAAGATCAAGGAGATGTACGAAGAGAAGTAGTCTTCTAGAACGGCACAGCGCGCAGGAGAGCTCCGAGGAAGGGGAGTCTGTACAGGAAGCGGTATACGCGCTCCCCTTCTCTTACTCTGCGAACATACTCTGATGTCTCAGGGAATGCCTCCTCCCCCTCTTCTTGCCAACGCTCTACATTTCCCGGGCCGGCGTTGTAGGCAGTGAGCGCCATGTCCATGTCGTTGAAACGATCGATGAGATAACGCAGGTACCAAGTTCCAAGACGGATGTTGGTTCCTGGATCGTACAGGGCAAGGGTGGTGAAATTCTCAAGCCCAATCTTCGCGGCGATCCATGCTCCGGTCGCAGGCATGATCTGCATCAGACCGATTGCGCCTGCCGATGATACGGCATGAGGTCGAAAGTGGCTCTCCGTTCGTATGAGAGCTGCAACGAGGTAGGGATCGAGGGAACGCTCCTTTGCCCAGCGATCGATCGTATCTGAGTAGGGCATCGGATAGAGGAGCTTCAGGCCAGCCAATCCAAGCACACACAGCAGAAGAGCCGCTCCTATCAACCTAACAATCTTTCCTCGTTGTGTTTGTCGGTTCATCATCGCCTATAATAACGCACTGGGAGGAAGGAACGAATGGAGAGACGCAAAGGGAGCGATCGATGAATGGTTTCTTGCGCCGCCTGCGTGATACATTCATAAGTGGGCTGCTTGCAATCCTGCCTGTCGGTGGGTTGTTCTACATCCTGTGGTTCCTCTATAGCTTGATGAACGGCCTGGTCGGTAAGGAGACTCCGTTCGGGCAGATGGTGCAGAATGCTCTCGGCCGTTGGA
>CAZQUT010000007.1:0-17161 GCA_964596555.1 uncultured Thermotogae bacterium | reverse complement strand
GATCGAGAAGCGAATCAATTCTCCTCTCACCTCGTCCGCTGGAAGGCTGTTCGACACGATCTCCGCAATCATTGGAGTGCGCGAAAGGATCGACTACGATGGGCAAGCGGCGATCGAACTCGAACTAGTAGCGGCAGGGGAGGATCAGGATTCACAGAGTTATCCCTTCTTCATCGGCCAGGAAGAAGGGGTGAGAATTGTGCGCATGCAAGAAACGATCCTATCCATCATGCGCGACTTGCGGGGCGGCATTTCCACAGCTACCATTTCATTGCGCTTCCACCGTACAGTAGCAGAGATAATCGCCAAGATGTGCACCCAGATTGCTCAACAGACAGATCTTCATCGGGTAGTGCTCAGCGGGGGAGTGCTGCAAAACAGGCTACTGGCGAGGCTTGCGACTACTACCCTCGAGGACCAGGGGCTGGAGGTCTTCTCGCATCACCGTATCCCATGTAATGATGGGGGAATATCACTGGGGCAAGCGGTAATCGCTCATTTTGTCTCAGAAGAGACAGGAGGAACAAGCTAATGTGCGTAGCCATTCCGGCACTGATCGAGTCAATAGATGGGCACTTGGCAGAAGTGGAAATCGGCGGGATCACGCGACAGGCGAACCTGCAGCTCTGTCCACAGGCTAAGGTTGGAGATTACGTAATTATCCATACAGGATACGCGATAAACATTCTCGACCAAGAAGAGGCAAGAGAGACGCTAAAATTGCTTGAAGCAATCACCCGGTTGGCCGTGGAGGAGGAGGGTTGATGCCTAGCTTACCCCAGTGTCCCGCATTGAGGTGTGGCACATGAGGCTCCCCTTATGAGGTTCGCCTCCGAGTTTAGGGAAGGAAGGCTCGCCCAGGGCTTGATAGCTAAGATCGAGCGCTCGTCACACACACCGGTGAACTTCATGGAGTTCTGCGGAAGCCATACCGTGGCTATATTCCGTTACGGGATACGTCAAGTACTGCCAAAGACAGTAACGACACTCTCTGGACCAGGGTGCCCGATCTGCGTTACGGCTAACATAGATCTAGATAAGGCTATCGCACTTGCACGCAGTCCAAACGTGATCACCGCCAGCTTCGGCGACGTACTGCGAGTGCCAGGGAGCTACACAAGCCTGCAGGCGGTGCGCGCAGAAGGAGCAGATGTGCGGGTTATCTACTCGGCAATGGATGCGATCAAGATCGCAAAGGACAACCCTCATAAACAGGTGGTGCTTCTCGGTATCGGTTTTGAGACCACTGCTCCCACCATTGCCTCCTCCATTCTGCAGGCAGAAGAGGAAGATCTGACCAACTTCCTTGTCCTCTCCTGGCATAAGCTCAGCCCGCCAGCAATGCAAGCTCTGCTTAACTCGGGGGAAGTTGCCCTCGACGGGCTTATCTGCCCGGGACATGTCTCGGTGATTACCGGTTCGCAGGCATGGGAGTTCATCGCCCGCGACTACCAAATCCCATGTGTCGTCTCCGGATTTGAGCCGCTGGACATCCTGCAGTGTATCGATATGCTGGTGACACAGGTGGAAGAAGGAGAGGCGAGAGTAGAGATTGCTTACAGTCGTGGAGTGCAGCGCGGGGGAAACATGGTTGCTCAACAGCTAATGAATAAAGTGTTTGAGCCCTGCCCCGCCGAGTGGCGGGGGATGGGGACGATCCCGGCAAGTGGCCTGAAGCTGCGGGAGGAATACAGTAGATTCGATGCCGAGCAGGTGTTTGATATCGATCCCGGACCGACGCGTGAACCGAAGGGCTGCATCTGTGGCGACGTGTTGCGTGGAGTGAGCACACCACTTGAGTGCCCCTTATTTGGCAAGACCTGCACGCCAGAAAACCCGGTCGGCGCGTGTATGGTCTCTTCCGAGGGGAGCTGCTTCACCTACTACCTGTGCGGAGGGAAGAATGACTGACGCAATCCTGCTCGCGCATGGAAGCGGGGGAAAGCTAGCGCACCAGCTGATCGAGGAAACTATCCTCTCGGATATTTCCAATCCTCTCCTCGCCCGCATGGATGACTCTGCTGTCATCGACTTCGGCGGACGGCTGGCCTTCACCACAGACAGCTACGTAGTGAACCCGATATTCTTCCCCGGAGGAGACATCGGCAAGCTCGCCGTCTGTGGCACGACAAACGACCTGGCCATGTCCGGAGCCGATCCAGCCTATCTCTCCTTGGCGTTCATCATCGAAGAAGGGTTCCCTCTGTCCGATCTAAAGCGCGTCTTGAGATCCATCCGCGACGCATCATGTGAAGCGGGAGTACAAATCATCACCGGAGACACTAAGGTTGTTAATCGCGGCTGCGCCGACAAGCTGTACATCAACACCGCTGGAATCGGAAAGATCCCGCCAGGAGTGGGTATATCCGGGGCCAATATCGTTCCCGGAGACAAGATCATCCTGTCCGGGCCGATCGGTGACCACGGGATTGCCATCATGAGCAAGCGCGAGGGGCTACGATTCACCACACGCCTCGTGAGCGACTGTGCCCCGCTCTCAGGGATGGTTGCTGAGATGATCGCCACTGGCGCAGATATCCATGCACTGCGGGATCCGACCCGAGGAGGGCTAGCAACAACGCTGAATGAACTAAGCAAACAGTCACAGGTGAAGATAGAGATAGTGGAGGAGCTGATACCTGTTCGAGACGAGGTCCTGGGGGCATGCGAGATGCTCGGCTTTGATCCCCTGTACGTGGCCAATGAGGGCAAACTGGTAGCGTTCGTTTCTCCGCGTGATGCACGGCAAGTGCTGGATGCGATGCGCAGGCATCCATATGGAGCAGAAGCACAGGTCATCGGAGAAGTAGAAGAGGCAGCGACACCGAGTGTTGTTATGAAGACCGTCCTTGGAGCATCACGACTGATCGACATGCTGGTCGGCGATCTCCTGCCGAGGATCTGCTGATATGCACGAGCTTGCAGTTACGGAAGACATGCTGAATCTTGTCCTCGCCGAAGCGGGAAAGCATGGCGCACAGACAGTGAATTGCGTGAAGCTTGTTATAGGCGAGATGACCGGTATCGTAAGCGACTGCGTGCGATTTTACTTCGAGCAGATAAGCAAAGACACGATTGCAGAAGGAGCCACACTCTCGTTTGATTTTGTTCCTGCAGCCGGTCGTTGTCGTGACTGCAGAGAACGATTTCAGATTGCGGACTTCGTTTGGGCCTGCCCGAACTGCCACTCGTTGAACATCGATATCGTAGCGGGCAGGGAACTGTATCTAGAAAGCTTAGAGGTGACATGATGGAGATCAAGGTGTTGAAGAACATCCTGAGCGCCAATGACCAGCGAGCGCAAGAAAACCAAGACCTATTTAGAAGGCACAGGATCGTCGCGCTTAATGTTACGGCGTCTCCCGGTGCCGGTAAGACAAGCCTGATCATGGCGACGATCAAGGCACTCAGGGATGAGTTCAGGATCGGTGTTATCGAAGGGGATGTAAGCTCGACGATCGACGCGAAAACGGTCGACAAGGTGGGGATACCTGTCGTTCAGATCAACACGAATGGTGCGTGTCATCTCGACGCAACGATGATCGCCAACGCGTTTCAGAACCTGCCTATTGATGAGCTCGATCTCCTCATCGTCGAGAATGTGGGGAACCTGATCTGTCCGGCGTCGTTTGCGTTGGGCGAGCACAGGAACATCCTGGTGGCCAGCGTCCCGGAAGGGCATGATAAGCCGCACAAGTACCCGCTCATGTTCAGTAAGTCGGACGCGGTGGTGCTGAACAAGATCGATCTCATTCCGTATGTCGACTTCGATCGCGATCAGTTCATCGAGGCCGTGAACGGGCTTCGCGACGATGCGAGGATTTTTGAGGTATCGTGCAAGACGCGCGTGGGGCTGACAGAATGGAGTGAGTGGATTGCGGCAGAGATACAGAAGGAACGCGCCGCGTAAAGGCGGGATGAGTCGGAGAGATTCGAAGGAAGAGGAATGGAACGGATCCTGATTATCGCCGACGGCATGGCCGCCGAGTGACTGATATCGAGCGGAGGACGCGTCTGGAGGCGGCTCACACACAATATTGCTTAGCTACAACAACTGAGCCCCAAGTTCGACTCGTAGTGGCACCCTCGAGCGGGGGAGCCAATCAGAGGAATGTTCCTGTTCTCGCATGGTTCTCTTGGCTGCAATGGGCGTTCGATCAGGTTTTTAGCAACTGCGCCGCTTGACAAAAAACGCGAAATATGCTATAGGGGTACTAAGATAGGAGACTGAGCCTCGCATAGGATCCTTGACGCTTCTGGCACACAAAAGGCGGCGCATGAGGAACATACAGACTCAACGAGAAGATCGGAAGCGTTTTTTCATTGATGGATTGCGTCCGTTTCTTGGTGCTGTGGCCGAGTCGCGTATGCTCTATGTTCCCAAGAAGGTCGGTGATCGATATACGTTCACCGCGTATGATCCCTCTGGCGCTGCGCAATCAGAAATCAATAACATCCGCGCCTTCACAACGGTGAAGGAGTTCTTGTTCCCGTTACGTGAACGTGTCGCCGCCTTCCCTCGACGAGGAGAGGCGAATCGAGCAAAGCCGTTTGCTATCCTCGGGCTCAAGGACTGTGATCTCAGGTCGATGGCCGTGCTCGACCAGGTCTTCCTGGAAGAGGATTTCCACGATCCATTCTACGAACAGCGGCGGAAAAACATGTTTGTCATCGCGAGTGACTGCTTTGACCCCGCTGCAAGCTGCTGCTGCACGCTTTTCGGCGGAGGGCCGTTCGCCCATTCTGGGTTTGACCTCAATCTCTCTCAGACAAAGGATGGATTCGTAGTCGAGATCGGATCCGACGAAGGCACGCGTTTCGTCGAAGATCATGCCGGCCTGTTCGCAGAGGCCTCCAAGGCGCAGATTGCCGAGCAAACAGAGAACAGGTCGCAGATGAGACAGAGGCTGGAGACACTCAACGCACCGTACGAGGTCGGAACTCCTGTGAATGAACTCCTCGCGCAGAGCGGAGATACCGATGCATTCGACATCGAAGAACAGAAGTGCGTTGAGTGCCAAGCCTGTACCCGAATATGCCCAACGTGCCACTGCTTTTATCTCTATGAAACGGTGCGCAAAGACTACTTTGCGAAGATGAAGATGTGGGACAGCTGCATGCGGATGGCCTATGCCGCCGTCGCCGGAGGCGCCAATCCAAGGAAGGTACTCGGAGACCGGATCAGACATCGGTTAATGCACAAATTCTCGTTCTTCTTCGATCGATATGGGATTGGGATGTGCATTGGTTGCGGCAGATGCATCGACGGCGACACCCACGGGATGGATATTCGAGTGGTGTTGAAGAAGCTGGACGCCGAGCGCGAGGGAAGCAAACGAGCAGGGGTGGCAAGTTGAGAAGCGGGCTGTACGAGACGACGAACGCGGAGATCGTCGATATCATCCTGGAATCGCCGATGATCAGAAGCTATGTAGTCGTCCCAGAGGGCCCGATCGAATTCGCCACTGGCCAGTTCGTGGAACTGACCCTACCCGGTGTTGGCGAGGCGCCGTTCACCCCCTCCTCCTCGCCGGCCGATTCCTACAAGATGGAACTCACAATCATGAAGGCCGGCCGCGTTACCGGAATCTTGCACGAGTGCGAAAAGGGAGAGAAGGTCAGCATCCGCGGACCTTACGGGAACGGCTATCCGGTCGATGATTTCGTCGGCAAGGAAGTGTACATCATTGGCGGGGGCGTGGGGCTTGCGCCAATCCGTTCCCTTTTTCTCACTCTCATCGAAAGGATCGGCGATTTCAAGTCAGTGGTCTGCCGCTTCGGCGCGCGAACACCGAATGATTTCATCTACAAAAACGCCCTGCATGGTCCCTGGAAGCAGATGGATGGTGTGGATATAAAACTTACGGTCGATCAGGGCGACGGCGACTGGCGAGGGAACGTGGGCGTGGTGACAACGATATGCAAGAAGGATGATGTGGACGTGGAGAATGCCGTCGCCGTGATCTGCGGACCGCCAATCATGATGAAGTTCGCGACACGCTCCATGCTCAACTTCGGGTTCAAGGACACGCAGATCTACCTTTCGATGGAGAAAAACATGAGCTGCGGATTCGGGAAGTGTGGCCACTGCATGATCGGCAAGTACTACGTGTGCAAGGATGGGCCGGTCTTCACCTATGATCAGATAAAGAGGTACCGGAATATCTGGGACTGAAGAGACGAGGTTCCTATGGGAGCAAAGCTAATAATCGATCTGGGGCGTGCCAGGATTCAGCGCGAATCCGGAGTGCGGTGTTCATACAAACACCACCCCGACAACAATGGGTTCGATTCGTTGTTGGAGATGATACGCTTTGCCCTCATCTGTCGTAGGTGTGAGGAGGCACCGTGCATCGACGCCTGTCCCAATGACGCATTGGAGAAGGTTCAGAGTGCAATAAGTGACGCCGGCATTCTTAAGCGAGCGACTATGTTGTGCACGGGCTGTGGTACTTGTGCGATAGCCTGCCCATTCGGAACGATATACCCGGATCTGATCCTGTTGCCATCAAGCGTCTGTGACGTGTGCAGAGGGAGGCTTGGGCCCGATGAGAAGCCACTGTGCGTCCAGACGTGCCAGGATGGAAGCATAGAGTACAGGGAAGTCGATCTCGATGCCGAGGGCGACATGACAGAGGTGTTCAAGGACATTGTTGTCCGCGTTGCTGGCGGTGTCCTCTGGGAGCCGTTCCGGCGGGAACAGGTGAAGGCCAAGACATGACAAACGTCGCATGGAATCTATTCTGGATTGTTGTCTTCCCGGGATTCTTGTTCACCTCCCTTCTTGGCCTTGTCGCTTCCTGGGTGGTGCGTAAGGTGAGCGCCCTAGTGCAGTGGCGTGTTGGCCCGCCGGTCATGCAACCGTTCTACGATGTCGCGAAACTGTTGGGGAAAGAGATCCTTGTTCCGGAGGATGCACGCAAGGGCGTGTTCATGGCGGCGCCGCTTATCGGTATGGCGGGGGTGCTGCTTCTCTCCACCGTCCTCTGGCGGACAGCGATCGCGCAATCCGCTTTTCTCGGGGATGTCATTGTCGTGATGTACTTGATGGTCGTACCCTCGTTGGCTTTGATCCTCGGGGGTTCGGCAAGCGCCAGTCCGCACGCCGCAATCGGGACGTCACGAGAGATGAAGCTAGTGATAGGATATGAATTGCCGCTCGTGCTTGCGCTCGTTGTGGTTATCTTGAAGGCCGGCGGCCAACTCAATCTGGCCATGCTTGCACAACAGACACCAGTGTACAGCATATCGGGGATGGTGGCCTTTCTGACAAGCGTATTGTGCGTTCAGGCAAAATTGGGTCTTGTTCCGTTCGACATCGCTGAATCGGAAACCGAGATCGCCAGTGGCATCCTGATGGAATACTCCGGGGCACTGCTCGCGGTCTGGAAGATGATGCAGGCGATGATGCTAGTCGCCCTGCCGCTATTCCTCGTAACCGTCTTTCTGGGTGGATTTGGCACAACAGGATGGGCTTTGGCGTGGGGAATAGGCAAATACGTGTTGGTGCTGGTGCTTCTGATCCTGATAAAGAACACGAATCCGCGCGTTCGGATTGATCAGGCGATGCGGTTCTTCTGGACATACTGCAGTGGGGCACTGGTGATTGCGATCATCTTGGCCGCGATAGGAAGCCGCTATGGCATCCAATGGCTCTAAGGGTGGCTTATGAACTGGAGAATTAGATCGTTGAAGAAATCTCCCTGGGTATTTCATGTTAATACCGGCGCGTGCAACAACTGCGACATCGAAATCCTCGATCTGCTGGCGCCCAAGTTCGACGTGGAACGGTTTGGCATCAAGCTTGTCGGATCGCCTCGGCATGCCGATGCCCTGCTTGTGACCGGGGTCGTCACTGCACAGGCGGCGCCGCGGTTGCGCGAGATCTATCGCCAGACCGCGAAGCCATGTGTCGTCTTTGCCATCGGGGCTTGCGCGTGCGACACGGGGATCTTCTACAGCGGGTATCACGTGGTGGGCCCGGTGGACAAGATCATCAAGGAGATAGACCCCAATGCGATCATTGCCTATGTGCCGGGCTGCCCACCGAAGCCAGAGGCGATGATCGCGGGCGTGGTCAAGGCGTTGTCGACGTTATGAAGGAACACAATATGAACCAGCGTGAACTGGAAGACAGATTGGCGCAGCTCGAAGACAAGCTCATCACGATGGAGCGTCGTTCGCACAACCGAATCTCTCTTCAGTGTGAAGCGGAACACGCCTACGAGATCAATCGATTCCTGTTTGAAGACGTGCATGCTCGCTTTGTAATCGCCACCGGGATCGATTCCGACAACTGTTTCGAGGTTCTGTATCACTATTCATACGACCAGACCGGCTGCGTGATCACGGTCGATGCCTTCATCCGCGATCGCGTCCATCCATCGATCGAATCGATCGCACCGCGCATTCCCGGAGCAGACTGGATAGAGAGAGAGATGCACGACCTGTTGGGGATCGACTTCCTTCATCACCCCGACATGCGACGGCTGATCCTATCCGATAATTGGCCGGAAGGCGTTTACCCGTTGAGGAAGGATGCTGTCAGATTGGAGAGTAGACCGGACGGAGATCCAGAGAAGCGCCCGCTGGACCAGATGAAGTCCCCAGCGCGGAGAACGATTAACCTGTCCAAACCGATCCTTCCGGTCGGACCCTTCCATCCGCTGCAAGAGGAGATGGAATACTTCCAGCTCGCCGTTGATGGCGAAATCGTAACAGACATCGATATGCGGATATCGTACAACCACCGTGGGATAGAGAAGATAAGCGAATCACTGCAATACGATCAGGTGCCGTTCCTCGTTTCCCGCATATGCGGGATCTGCTCGGCGTCGCACCCTTTGGCTTACGTGCAGGCGGTGGAAGAGATTGCGGGCGTTAGCCCTCCCGAACGGGCGCTATACGTCCGCACAATCATCAACGAACTGGAGCGAATTCACAGCCATGTGCTTTGGGTCGGATTGGCCGGGCACTTCATCGGCTACGATACCGTCTTCATGTGGGCGTGGAAGTACCGCGAGCCAGTGCTCGATCTGCTGGAGATGATTACCGGAAACAGGAATAACTACGGCAATGTCAGGATCGGCGGCTGTCGGAGCGACATCCCCAATGAGCTCAAACCGCAGATAGTGAAGGCGATGGACGAGATCGAGAAGAAGATCGACATGCTTACCAAGGCTGTACTCGATGACCCAATCTTGCATGCACGCCTCAAAGGGATCGGGGTGTTGACTAAGGCCGATGCAATCAGGTATGCGGTCACGGGCCCGACCGCTCGCGCAAGCGGTATTCCGATTGATGTCCGGCGCGATGATCCCTACGCCGCCTACGATCTACTGGACTGGAACGTGATCACTCAGCCCGAGGGCGATGTATTCGCCAAGGCGGTCGTGCGCCTGCTGGAGACGATTGAGTCAATAAAGATAGTGAAACAGGCGGTGAAACGAATGCCTGATGGACCGATCTCTGTAGAGGTAAGAGAGATCCCACCGGGAGAGGGATACGGGCGTGCAGAAGCCCCGCGTGGAGAGACCTTCCACTATGTCCGAAGCGACGGAGGGAATCGGCCAGTCCGCCATAAGATGAGGGCGCCGAGCTTTGTCAACGTCCCGTCATTCAAAGCATCCTGCATCGGAGAACACATCGCTGACGTAACAATCACGCTTGCTTCGGTCGATCCCTGCTACAGCTGCACAGAGAGGTTGGCTGCCGTCGATGGCAACAGCAAGATCACGCACGACTATGCGGCGTTGCTGCAACTTAGTCGTGATGAGACCGATCGATTGAGAAAGGTTATGGGCCCGCGCCGTATGGACGGAGAGGAGGGATAGAGTGGATCGAGTCTTGCTCACAATCATCTTCATGCCGCTCGCGGTCGGATTTGTATTGCTCTTCCTACCAAACCGAGTGAGATCTCTGTCCAAGGCGCTGACGCTGGGGGTTTCAGTCGTCACGTTCGCACTAGGTGTCTTGATATTCGTGAGGGGTCCATTCCAGTATGCATGGCCCGTTCTCCAGATGGACGCCGTGCAGTTGGACCTGTTGCTGCAAGCCGGTCCGCTGGGATCGTTCATGTTGCTGTTCGCCATGGGGTTTGGGCTACTGATAGCGCTCTACTCCATGAGATCAATGGCCGGAGTGGCACGGATCAACGAATACTACGGAGCGGTGATGCTCACCATCGGCGGCTCAGCGGGGGTTCTGCTCTCCAATCATCTACTGTTCCTATTGATATTCTGGGAGGTCGTCACCGCTTCGCTGTATCTCATGATCACGACCGGTGGCCGGAACTCCAACTTCGCGGCAACGAAAAGCTTTGCCATGATCGGAGCCTCTGATGCCGCCTTTCTCCTCGGCATAGCGATGATATGGATGCATTCGGGAACGTTCGTCATATCCGACATAAGCATCGCTGCAACTACCGCCGTGCCCATCACCGCCTTTCTGTTGTTTGTGGCCGCCGCAATCACGAAGGCAGGGGCAATGCCTCTGCATACCTGGATACCCACCAGCGGTGAATACGCGCCCGCTTCTGTGATGGCGCTTCTCCCCGCCGCGATCGACAAGCTGCTCGGAATCTATCTGTTGGTCCTCGCGGTCAAAGGACTGTTCATCCTCAAGCCCGGCACATTGAGCATCCTGCTTGCGTTGATCGGCGCGGCCACAATCATCATTGCCGTGATGATCGCCATGGTGCAGCATAATCTGAAGAAGCTCTTGTCATACCATGCCATCAGCCAGGTGGGCTACATGATCCTTGGTATTGCCACCATGACCCCAATCGGGATCGCCGGCGGCGTTTTTCACATGCTGAACCACGCCATCTACAAGTGCTGCCTGTTCCTGTGCGGCGGAGCGGTTGAACAGCAAACCGGCACCGTCGAATTGGGCAAACTCGGTGGACTGGGAAAGAAGATGTCGCTCACGTTCAGCGCCTGTTTGATCGCGGCGCTCAGCATCTCGGGGGTACCACCGCTAAATGGATTCGTATCCAAATGGATGGTCTATCAGGGCGTAATCGACATGGGAAAAACGCAGACCGGCCTGGTCGGCGCACTGTGGCCTGTATGGCTCGTTGTGGCGATGTTCGGCAGCGCGCTCACACTCGCCTCATTCGTCAAAGTGATACACTCTGTCTTCCTTTCCCGCCTGCCGAACAGGCTGAAGGACGTGCGAGAGGTCTCTCTCACGCAGACCGCCCCGATGCTAGTCCTCGCCCTGCTGTGCGTGGTCTTTGGTGTCTTCTACTATGTGCCGTTGCGGCTGTTCATCTATCCGGCCCTGAGTATTCCTGTCGACAGTGTTGTTCTTAGCACATGGGACTCAACGCTTGCCGCCGGACTGATTCTAATCGGGATCGCCATCGGCTTTCTCATCCTGGTGCTCGGCCGGCTGACGAAGCAGGTGAGAATCGTGCCCACTTGGTCGTGCGGAGAGGCGCAGGAGAACGAGCAGATGATCATTCCGGGGACACAATTCTACAAGACGGTCTCTTCGATGCGCGGGCTCCGCCGGCTGTACGCGTGGCAGGACAAGGGCATCTTCGATCCCTACAACGAGGTCGGGAAGGCGGGCCAGGCAATATCGGGCCTATTGCGTTGGCTGCACTCGGGGCTGCTTCCAATGTATCTAACGTGGGTGACGTTGGGACTTATGGCGATTCTATTCGTAGTATGCAGGATTTGGTGAGGTCGACATGATGATATTCTATGCCTTACTCCTATTCATGATCATAGCCGCCATCATCGCGGTGGAAACAAGCAATCTCTTGAGTTCGGTGATCTGTGTCGGCGCCGTCGGCTTCGGTGCTTCTCTGATGTTCTTGTTCCTCCGCGCGCCGGATATCGCGATAACGCAGATAGTGGTGGAGGTGTTGGGGCTGATCATCTTGATCCGCGCCACCATCTCGCGTGATCTGACCTCGATCAGCGGTGATCGAGAGTTCTTCGGGGTCGTTGTCTCCGTGGCGATCATCGCCGTTATCTTCATCGCCGGCATTAGGGTTCTTGGCGACCTGCCCGGTTTCGGAGGCCCCATCTTTGCATTGGTGTCGGGTGCCGCTTCCCAGACCTACATAGCTCAGGGATTGGAACTCACAGGGGCGGCGAACCTCGTTTCAGGGGTGATATTGGATTTCCGTGCCTATGATACGCTCGGCGAGGCGGCGGTGTTGTTCACTTGTATCATCGGCGCTACCGCCATACTACGGAGAAAGAGCAAGAAGCTTGTAGGGGGCTCGGACGAATGAACGGCATGACGATTATCGTAAAGACGGTCGCGGGCTGGGTCAAGATTCTCATCTTCCTGTTCGGTGTTTATATCGTTCTCTTCGGGCATCTCACACCAGGCGGGGGGTTTGCCGGCGGTGTGATACTGGCTTCCTCCTACGTGTTACTCATGCTTGCGTTCGGTAGGCAGTACGCCGAGAGGAACCTGCCCCTGCCTATGGCTTCAAAGCTGGATTGCGCCGGCGCCTTGCTCTTCGCCTTGATCGCGGTGTTCGGCCTCATCATTGGGGGCTCCTTCTTTGTGAACTTCCTCTATCAGCACTATCTCCCCGGCGAAGCGTTCCATCTCGTCAGTGCGGGCAGCATCCCTCTGTCTAACATTGCTATCGGTCTCAAGGTTGGAGCGTCACTGTTCTTAGTCATTCTCTCTCTATCTATATGGGGCAAAGACACTGGATCCGACACGCCGGTCGAGAAAGGGGAGGGAACCTGATGCTATACGGGCTGTGTTTTCTATTGTTCACCATAGGCCTCTACTGCGTAGTCGTCAAGAAGAACATGGTGAAGATCGTGCTCGGGATCATGATCATGGAGTATGCCGTCAACCTCTTCCTTATCATGCTGGGATACCGCCTGGGCGGCGTCGCCCCGATAGTCGATCAGCCCCAGCTCGAACCGGGGACACAGCAGCTCACCGCCGGCTTTCTCAGTAGGTGTGTTGATCCATTGCCACAGGCACTTGTGCTCACGGCGATCGTCATTAGCCTTGGTTCCTTGGCTCTCATGATCTCGATATGCGTCCGAATCTACGGGAAATACCACACCTTTGACATTACCGAAATAAGGAGGCTGAGAGGATGAGTATCCCGTTGCCTCTCTTCGTAGCAGTCCCTCTGGCGACGGCATTCTTCCTTCCGCTTCTCGGCAGGAGAGGTAAGAAAGCCGCCACGTTATTGGCCAATTTGGCAACCGGCTCTCTTCTCGCCTTCGCAATCCTCTCCATTGGCAACCAGGGCGTCTACCAAGTTGGCAAATGGCCGATCCCACTCGGGATCAATCTCGTTCTTGACGGCCTGAGCGCGCTGTTGCTCCTTTCTATCGGCGTTGTCAGTGCTGCGGCAATGCTGTTCAGCGTCAGGTATATGGAGCAGTACACCGCCAAGGCAAAGTATCTAAGTCTGTTCTTACTCATGGTTGCCGGCATGAATGGGGTAGTCCTCTCAGGCGACATCTTCAACCTGTTTGTATTCTTGGAGATCGCATCAATCGCTTCGTATGCTCTCGTCGCCTTTGGGTGTGGCGCTGAGGAGCTGGAGGCATCGTTCAAGTACATGGTGTTGGGGAGTGTCGGATCCATACTCGTCCTGTTTGCAATTGCCCTCACCTACGGCAATACCGGCTCGCTCAACATGGCCCATATCTCGGTGGCAATTCAGAACTTCGGTCTGAACGCCGGACTCGCCTTCGCCCTGTCTCTATTCATTGCGGGGTTCGCGCTGAAGGCGGCCTTGGTGCCTTTCCACGCTTGGCTTCCCGATGCACACCCATCGGCACCAGCTCCGATATCGGCGATGCTGTCCGGGGTATTGATCAAGGCGCTCGGGGTGTATGCCCTCATGCGCGTGGTGTTCAACGTGTTCGGCGTGTCTTTGCCCGTGGCCTGGATCTTGATCAGTCTCGGGATCGTGAGTATGATCGTAGGTGCATTCCTTGCGCTCGGCCAGTGGGATTTCAAGCGACTGCTGGCCTATTCAAGCATCAGTCAGCTAGGCTATGTCGTGCTCGGAATCGGCCTTGGCGGGTTGATTATCTCTCGCGGTGGCAATCTCACCTGGGCGTCATTGGCCTTCCTCGGGGCGCTGCTTCATCTGATCAATCACTCCGTTTATAAGTCACTGCTGTTCCTGACAAGCGGTTCGGTCGAGATGTCAACCGGCACGCGGCAGCTGCAGCAAATGGGCGGACTGGCAGGAAAACTCCCGGTTACACGTGCAACCTGCATGGTGGCCTCGGCTTCAATCGCGGGGGTTCCACCATTCAGCGGATTCTGGAGCAAATTGATCATGGTTATCGCGGCAGTGCAGGCGCACTTCATCTGGGTGGCGGCGATTATCGTGTTCGTTAGTGTATGCACGCTGATCATGTACCTCAAGGTTCAGAGATACGTGTTCCTCGGCGATCTGCCCGATAGTCTTCGGAACATAAAAGAAGAGAGAGGATCGATGGTCGTAGCCATGGTTGTCCTGGCCATTCTATGCGTGTGCATGGGGCTGCTGGTGATCATACCTACGTTGAAGATCAACATACTCGATCCTGCAGTGAAGGCATTGATCGACGGACTCGGCTATTCGGCCAGGGTGATCAGTATGGGCTCGATGTGAGGGGTGACGTAGCATGAGGCGAGTGATCTATTTCGGACTGGCGTTTCTCATATGGGTGGGATTAACCTGGCCATTTGTCGATGGAAAGGTTGATATTCAGGTCATGATAGCTGGCCTAGTCGTTTCGCTCATAGCCGCGATACTGTTCCACGAGATCCTGCCCAAGGAACATCTTGTGTTTGTCTCACCGATACGGATCTTCTGGCTGTTGGTCTATCTGCCGGTGTTTTTTTACTACGTGATGAAGGCGAACCTCGATGTCGTGTATCGTGCCCTGCATCCAAAAATGCCGATAAATCCCGGCATCGTGAAGATCAAAACGGAGCTTACCACCGCCACGGGCATTACTGCGTTGGCGAACTCGATTACACTTACCCCTGGAACACTGACCATCGATTTGACTGATGATGGGTTCCTGTACATCCACTGGATAAACGTGCGCTCAAGCGACATTGACGTAGCGACGAGATTGATCGGACAGAGATTCGAGTGGTTCTTGAAGAGGATCTGTGAGTAAAAGGAGGGAACGATGATAACGCTGTTCTACACCGGGCTGACCGTCTGTTGTTTCCTCTGCCTGTACCGAATCGGCCGTGGCCCCAGTGCTCCTGACAGAACCGTGGCGATAGACATACTTGGCATTGTCGTAGTAGGCTTTTGCGCTATTCTGGGAATGGTCACCGGCAGGGACTTCTATCTGAACGTCGCTCTCGCCTGGGCGTTGCTCAGCTTTATCGGGACGTTAGCATTGGCGAAGTTCCTCGAAGGGAGGGGGTTCGATGAGTGATATCGCAGGATACGTTCTGATCACGATCGGCATTCTGTTCGATGTCTTCGGTTGCATCGGGCTGGTTCGCTTCCCCGATGTCTACAACCGTCTGCAGGCAGCGACGAAATGTGTAACGTTAGGAACTTTATTGCTGTTGACCGGGGTCGCGATTGTCGTGGGTTGGGGACCAACAACAGCTAAGGCGTTGATCTGCGCGCTGTTCATACTTCTGACTTCGCCTACCGCGGCTCACGCCATCGCCAAAGGGGCATACGCCTCCGGCGTGCACCTATGGGAGAAAAGCGTTGTCGACAAGTATAGGGAAGAGGCCGATGATGAGACAAATCAGAGGGCGTAAGAGAGTGATCTTGCAGTCTGCGCGAACAGGAAAAGAGACAGGAGTCATACATTGCGTCTGCCAAAGCTGAGAGAATTACGAGAGGCCGTCACTGCTGTCTTCTCACCGCGGTTCACGACACGCTTCCCTGCCGAGCCGTGTGTTGTACCGGATACGTACAGAGGAAAACCGGAATTCGATCTCGACAGTTGCATCGGGTGCGGCGCGTGCGTCAACGCGTGCCCGACCGAAGCACTCACCCAGAGCGAGGACTTGGAGGCGAATCCGGCGGTTAGGATACTTGCCCTTCGCTATGACACGTGCATCTTCTGCGGCAATTGTCACGATATCTGTACGACCACGGACGGCATACGGCTATCGACCGAGTGGAACCTGGCCACCATGGATAGGAGAAGCACCATCGAGACGCACTCATACGAACTGCAGCTGTGCGAAAGGTGCGGCGCAGTGATCGGGACCAAGAAACATCTCATCTGGCTCTATGAACAACTCGGGCCCCTCGCCTATTCCAACCCGGCGTTGCTGCTCGCCAAGAGCGGCGAACTCTCGACCAACCCCCAGGACGGCGACAAGCATCAACATGACAATGAACCTGTGGAAACAACTGATTTCATGCGGATTTTGTGCCCCAAATGCAAGTACGAACTGAATATCAGGCTGTAAACACCCATGTACACTGAGGATGGACTTCTCGAGGGATTGACCAAACTATGCAATCATAGAACGATCATTATTGGAGTTGGAAACACACTGAAGGGTGATGATGGCGCCGGCCCACTGGTCTGTCGACAGCTCGTGGGGAAAGTCACAGCTGGGCTCATCGACGCCAGCAGCACGCCAGAAAACTACATCCAACAGATCAGAGATCACACCCCGCAGTGCCTACTCATCATCGACGCCATCGACTTCGGGGCGGTGGTGGGAGCGATCGCCTCATTCGAACCGGAAGAGATGAGCCCAGCGATCACCTCGACACATGGACTCTCACCTAGGCTGTTTGTTGATGCAGTTTGTCGTGATATCGGAACGGTCGCGTACTTCATCGGAATTCAACCTGCGCAAACGGAATTGGGGCATTGCATGTCTCCTGAAGTGAGCGAAGCAGTGCACCGACTTGTCCGTATCCTTACCGTCGCATTCGGAAAAGCGGCAGACACTGCAATGAGTGTCAAGTCTGATTCTCGTCCAGCGATCTGAACTCGTCACTGGCCTTGTAGCTCGCACAGGAGACCGCTAGGAGCTTGCGAGCGGCGGTCCGTGCTGCCTTCTCTAGCTTCCTTTGTCCTTTCAACCGATGGCGGAACGTGCTGATGCTCGGGGCGCGTACCGTAGCAGCGAAGGCACCCGATGAAGATCCTGTCTCGTCAGCAAACCTGAACGTCCCGCGGCAGCTTGAGCTGTTGGCGCAGCTTTGAGCCAACGT